>DASTTC010000306.1:0-7660 GCA_035760345.1 Burkholderiales bacterium
GCGCAAGGCCGCGCGCCAGCTCGGGGCCCCCGACACGGAAGCGCTCCCCGCCAATCACGAGGTGGAGGCGGAATTGCGCGCCTATCGCGCGCTCTACCAGGCCGAGGAACATTCCGAGCGCATTGCCGAGCTGCGCCGAGCGGCGCTCGAGGCAATGCGCACCTTCAAGCAGTTCAATCCCTATCTCACCGGACCGGTGCTGACGGGCCTCGCCGGACCGTACGCGCAGATCGACCTTCAGCTGTTCCCCGAGAGCGCGAAGGAGCTCGAGATCTTCCTCCTCGAGCGCAACTTTGCCTTCGAGACGGCCGAGGGCCGCCGCTACTCCGGCGACCGGTCGCGGACCATGAGCGTGTTCACGCTCGATTGGCAGGGCATCCCCCTGCGATTGCAGGCTTTCGACCCCAGGGATGAGCGGCTGGCGTTAAAAACCTCACAAGCGGGGAGGGTGGCGGAACGGGCAGGAATCGCGGAAGTGGGGCAACTTGTCGCGAAAACAGCCTGAACTTCGTCGAACTGCGTTCAACTGCTGAACATGTCTGCGCGTTGGGCAAAATCCTGAAGCTGGTCTATACTGCGCGCCCGCCCGTACGAGCAGGTAGTTGGGCAAACTGCGGTGAAGAGGCCGCGTTCGTCGGAGAAAATTGGCTAAGTCCACCAAATCCCGGTCCATCCTGCTTCTCAACGGACCAAACCTCAATTTGCTCGGCACGCGCGAACCGCACCTGTACGGACCAGAGACCCTTGCGCAGATCGAACAGCGTCTCGCCAAGCGCGCCAAGACCGCCGGGGTGCGCCTCGAGTGCCTGCAGACCAATCACGAGGGGGTCGCGGTGGACCGCGTGCAGCAGGCCAAGCGCGACGGTACGAGCTTCATCATCCTCAATCCCGCCGCCTTCACGCATTCGAGCATCGCGCTGCGCGACGCGCTGACGGCGGTACAGATCCCTTTCGTTGAGGTTCACCTGTCGAACATCCACGCCCGCGAGCCGTGGCGCGCGCACTCGCATTTCACTGCCGTGGCGGTCGGTTCGATTCTCGGGCTCGGCGGCCGTGGCTACGATCTCGCGCTCGAGTTCGCCCTCGAGCGCCTCAAGGGCGCCGGGGCCTAGCCCCTCGCCGCGGCGGGCCGCCGGCCCGCGGGGAGGAAAAACGATGGACCTGCGCAAGCTGAAGAAGCTCATCGACCTGGTGCAGGAGTCCGGCATCGCCGAACTGGAGATCACCGAGGGCGAGGAGAAGGTGAAGATCGTGAAGGGCGGGGAGGCGACGGTGACCCCGATCGCGGCCGCGGCCAAGCCCGCCGCCGCGCCCGCCGCCCCGGCCGGCGCCGCGGCCGCCGCCGCCGCGGTGGCCGCCGCGGTCGCCGAGGAGCCCGCGCTCGAGGGCCACCTGCTCAAGGCGCCGATGGTCGGTACCTTCTACCGCTCGGCTTCGCCTGAATCCAAGGCATTCGTCGAGGTCGGCCAGAACGTCAAGGCCGGCGAGACGGTGTGCATCATCGAGGCCATGAAGCTGATGAATGAAATCGAGGCCGACGCGACCGGCGTCATCAAGGCCATCCTGGTCGAGAACGGCCAGCCAGTGGAGTACGGGCAGCCCCTGTTCATCATCGCCTAGCCCGGTGTTCGAGAAGATCCTGATCGCCAACCGCGGGGAGATCGCGCTGCGCATCCAGCGCGCCTGCCGCGAGATGGGGATCCGCACGGTGATGGTGCACTCCACCGCCGACACCGAGGCAAAGTACGTGAAGCTCGCCGATGAATCCGTGTGCATCGGCCCGGCGCCGGCGCGCGAGAGCTACCTGAACATGGCGGCCATCATCAGCGCCGCGGAAGTGACCGACGCCGAGGCCATCCACCCGGGCTACGGCTTTCTGTCGGAAAACGCCGATTTCGCCGAGCGCGTGGAGCGCTCGGGGTTCGTGTTCATCGGCCCGCACCCCGAGAACATCCGCCTGATGGGCGACAAGGTGAGCGCCAAGCAAGCCATGGACAAGGCGGGCGTGCCGTGCGTGCCGGGCTCGGAGGGCGCGCTGCCCGACGACCCGAAGGAGATCGTGCGCATCGCGCGCAAGGTCGGCTACCCCGTGATCATCAAGGCCGCCGGCGGCGGCGGCGGGCGCGGCATGCGCGTGGTGCACACGGAAGCCGCGCTGCTCAATGCGGTCAACATGACGCGCAGCGAGGCGCAGGCGGCGTTCTCCAACCCGACGGTGTACATGGAGCGCTACCTGGAGAACCCGCGCCACATCGAGATCCAGATCCTCGCTGACAGCTACAAGAACGCGATCTACCTTGGCGAGCGCGACTGTTCGATGCAGCGGCGCCACCAGAAGATCATCGAGGAGGCACCCGCGCCGGAGCTCACCGAGAAGCAGCGCGTGAAGATCGGCGAGCGCTGCGCCGAGGCCTGCCGCAAGATCGGCTACCGCGGCGCCGGCACTTTCGAGTTCCTGTACGAGGACGGCGAGTTCTTCTTCATCGAGATGAATACGCGCATCCAGGTCGAGCACCCGGTAACCGAGATGGTCACGGGCGTGGACCTGGTGCAGGAGCAGATCCGCATCGCCGCGGGCGAGAAGCTGCGGCTGCGGCAGAAGGACGTCGTGCTGCGCGGCCACGCCATCGAATGCCGCATCAATGCCGAGGACCCGTACCGCTTCACGCCATCGCCGGGCCGCATTACCTCCTACCACCCGCCCGGTGGGCCCGGCATCCGCGTCGATTCGCACGTGTACGCCGGCTACAGCGTGCCGCCCAACTACGATTCGATGATCGGCAAGGTGATCGCCTATGGGGCGACGCGCGACCAGGCCATCCGGCGCATGCGCATTGCGCTCTCCGAGATGGCGATCGAGGGCATCCTCACCAATTTGCCACTGCACCGGGACCTACTGCACGACAGCCGGTTCGTGCGCGGCGGCACCTCGATCCATTACCTCGAGCAAAAGCTCGCGCAGGAGAACCGGCAGAAGGTGACGTAGTGCCCTGGACCGCGCTCTCGCTGGAGGTCGCGCCGGCGCACGCCGATGCGCTGTCCGAGGCGCTGCTGGAGCAGGGGGCCCAATCGGTCTGGATCGAGCCCGCCGGCCGGCTGCACGCGCTGCTGCCCGAGCGTGCCGATGCGCCCGCATTGCTCGAGCTCGCGGCGCACGCCGCCGGCCTGGGCGCGCTGCCGTTTCAAACCTATGCCGTGGCCGACGAGGACTGGGTGCGCGCCACGCAGGCCCAGTTCGCTCCGCAGTGCATCGCCGGCAGGCTCTGGATCGTGCCGAGCTGGCACGAGGCGCCGCCGGAAGGCGTGGTGCTGCGCCTCGATCCGGGCCTCGCCTTCGGCACCGGCAGCCACGCGACGACGCGGCTCGTGCTCGGCTGGCTCGCCGGGCAGGACCTCGCGGGCGCCCGCGTGCTCGATTACGGATGCGGTTCCGGTATATTGGCCATCGCCGCGGCAAAGCTGGGCGCGCTACACGTCGACGCCGTAGACGTCGATCCCGACGCCCTCACCGCGACGCGCGACAACGCGCACGCCAATGCCGTAGAGGTACATGCGCTGCCGCCCGAGCAGCTGCCGTCCGGAGACTATGACGTGGTAGTTGCCAACATCCTCGCGCATCCCCTGATCGTGCTGGAGCCGTTGCTCGCGGCGCGCACACGGCGCGCGGGTCGCATCGCGCTGGCGGGGATTCTCGACGCCCAGGCCGCCGAAGTCGTCGAGGCGTACGCCGGCGACTTCGCGGCGCAGGTCGCGGCGAACGAGCAGGGCTGGTCGCTGGTGGTGGGCGAGCGCCGGTGAGCCCCCTCGTCACGCTCTGCCCGGAGTGCGGCACGGCGTTTCGCGTGTTGCCGGGCCAACTGTCCGCGCGCGCTGGCCGGGTGCGCTGCGGCAAGTGCCACGCTGTCTTCGACGGACTCGCCGGCCTCGTCGATCCCGGCAGCGCCGCCGAAGCGAACGAACCTTCGCCGCAGCTCGGCCTGTTCGAGGCAGGCGTGCGCGCGCCTGAAAGCGAGACCGCCATTGCCGTGCGCCCGGCCTCGCGCCAACGGGTGCCCGACGACGATGAGCCGTTGCCAGAATTCCTGGAGGACGAAGTCCCGCGCCCACGGTTCAGCGTTGCTTGGGGGTTGACGGCCTTTATCGCCCTGACAGTGCTCGCCGGTCAGCTCGCTTATCACTACCGCACCGAGCTCGCCGCGCTTGCCCCTCAGACCCGGCCGCTCCTGGATGAAGGCTGCCGGCTGCTCGATTGCGAGGTGCGCCTGCCGCGCCGCCCCGAGCTGCTCAGTATCGAATCCTCCGACCTGCAGGCCGACCCGCGCCGCGAGGGCCTGATCGTCCTCAACGCCGTGATCCGCAATCGCGCCGCCGTCGTCCAGGAGCTGCCGTCGCTCGAGCTGACGCTCACGGACCCGGACGAGCGCCCGCTCGTGCGCCGGGTGCTGCGACCCGAGGAGTACCAGCCGGTTCGTGGCACCGACGGGCACGCGCCGGCCATTGCCCCCGGGGCGGAAGCCGTGCTGCGGCTGCACCTGGACACCGGCGCCGTACGCGCGACCGGCTATCGACTTTACCTTTTCTATCCGGCCTAAATGAAAACGCTCATCACCGGTTCCATCGCGTACGACACCATCATGGTGTTCCCCGATCGTTTCAAGAACCACCTGCTCCCCGACCAGCTGCACATCCTCAACGTGTGCTTCCTGACGCCCGAAATGCGGCGCGAGTTCGGCGGCACGGCCGGCAACATCGCCTACACCCTGAAGCAGCTGGGCGGCGATCCGCTCGTGATGGCAGCGGTGGGCGAGGACATCGAGCCGTATCTCTACCGGCTCAAGCGCCTGGGCATCGACGCCGCGCACCTGAAGAAGATTCCCGGCCAGTTCACGGCGCAGGCGTTCATCACCACGGATCTGGACGACAACCAGATCACGGCCTTCCATCCGGGCGCCATGAACCACGCCCACGAGAACCGCGTCAATGGCGCGCTCGGCGCCGGATTGGCGATCGTTGCGCCCGACGGCAAGGAAGGCATGCTGCAGCACGCGCGCGAGTGCGCCGCGCACGCCATTCCGTTCTTGTTTGACCCGGGACAGGGGCTGCCGATGTTCTCGGCCGAGGAGCTCGCGGAGTTCGTGCGCCTGGCCGACTACGTCGCGGTCAACGACTACGAGGGCAAGATGCTCGAGGAGAAGACCGGGCGCGCGCTGGCGGACCTCGCGCGCGACGTGAAGGCGCTCATCGTCACGCTCGGCGCTCAAGGCTCGCGCATCCATGCGGGCGGGGTGCAGCATGAGATCCCCGTCGCCGTCGCCGACCAGGTGGTGGACCCCACTGGCTGCGGCGATGCCTACCGCGCCGGCCTGCTGTACGGCATCTCCCACGGCTGGAACTGGCCCCGCACCGGGCGCCTGGGCGCAGTCCTCGGCGCGATCAAGATCGCCAGCCGCGGCGCGCAGAACCATCACGTCGACCGCGCGACGGTGGAAGCGCGCTATCGCAAGTCGTTCCGCGAGTCGCCTTGGGGCTAGAGCTTCGCGCGGATCTTCGCGCAGTAGGCCTCGAGTTGCTCGCGCGGCGGATTCTTCAACGGCCAGACAAGCTGCATGCCGTCGCCGTCATGGCGCGGCAGCACGTGCAAGTGGAAATGGAACACGGTCTGCCCGGCCGGCATGCCGTTCGCCTGGTAGATCGACAACCCCGGCGGGTCGAACGCGGCGCGGATCGCCCGCGCCACACGCGCTGCCGAGCGAAACACCGCCGCGGCCTGCGCGTCGTCGAGCTCATAGATGTTTGCCGCGTGCGCTTTGCACGCGACCAGCACGTGCCCGGGGTTCACCTGGCCGAGGTCCATGAACGCCAGCGTGGCGTCGTCCTCGTAGACGATACTCGCCGGAATCTGCTTCGCGACGAGCTTGCAGAACACGCAGTCGGCCTTCATCACGCCCTCGGTTGCTGGTAGCCGCGGCAGGGTACCTGAAACAGGGCGCGGTCTTCCAGCCTCAGGGCCGTGAGGCTCCCGCCCCATACGCAGCCGGTGTCGAGGGCGGCTAGACGTTCCGTCAGTTTCAGCCCCAGCGCCGACCAGTGCCCACACATGATCGGCCGTTCGCCGGCCGGACGCAGCTCGAACCAGGGGCGAAACCCCGGTCGCGCTTTCGCGCCCTTGGTCTTCATGTCCATTTTCCCTTGGGCGGTGCAAAAGCGCATCCGCGCCATAGCGTTCACGATCACGCGTAGCCGATCCCAGCCCGCGAGATCGTCGCGCCAGGCGCGCGGCTCAGCGCCGTACAGGTTGGCCAGAAACTCTCGATAGCGCGCGCCGCGCAGTGCGCTTTCCACCTCGCGCGCCAGGCTGAGCGCCTTGTCGATCGACCATTGCGGCAGGAGTCCGGCATGCACCATGGCGTAGCCATCCTGCACGTGCAGCATGGAACGCGACCGAAGCCAGTCGAGCAACTGCGGCGCATCGGGCGCCCCGAGCAACGCGTCGAGCGTGTCATCGGCGCGCTTCTTTGCGCATCTTTCTGCAAGGCACAGCAGGTGGAAGTCGTGGTTGCCGAGCACGGTCACGGCGCGATCGCCCAGCGCGCGTACGTAGCGCAATACCTCAAGGGATTTCGGTCCCCGGTTCACCAGGTCGCCGACGAACCACAACTGGTCGCGCGTCGGCTCGAACCGAAGCAGCGCGGTGAGCGCCTGCAGCTCGTCGAAGCAGCCCTGCACGTCGCCGATCGCGTAGGTCGCCATCCGGCGCGAGTCTACCGCGCGGCGGAACCTTGGCGCGCCTATGGGACACTAACGCTCGCCATGCTGAAAGCGCTGAAGGGCTTGCTCGACGCGGCCAACGGTTCCGCGCGCCCGGTTCCCGGCTTCGAGCGGCATCATCTGCAGGTGGCGATGGCCGCGCTGCTGCACGAGGCCAGCCGCGCGGACTATGCCGAAGGCGACGAGGAGTACGCGGTGGGGCGCAGCGCGCTCGCCGAGCTGTTCGGCGTGGACGCGGCCACCTGCGCATCGCTGCTGGAGGAGGGCCGCGCGAAGGCCGCGCAACTCACGAGCTTCTATGCGCCGGTCTCGGTGATCAAGCGCGACTGCTCGCTCGAGGAACGCATCCGCTTCGTCGAGCACCTGTGGCGCGTGGCGTACGCCGACGGGCGCCTGGATCCCTACGAGGACCACTACGTGCGCAAGATCGCGCACTTGCTCTACGTGCCCAACACGCAGAGCATGTTGGCGCGAAATCGCGCGCGCGCCTAGAGCGCAGCGTCCATCCGGCGGTACTGGATCGCCTCGGCGACGTGCGCCGCGCCGATTCGATCGGCGCCGGCCAGATCCGCGATGGTGCGCGCGACGCGCAGTACTCGATGGTAGGCGCGCGCCGAGAGCGCGAGACGCGCGATGGCCTGCTTGGCCAGCGCTTCGGCCTCGGGCTCGACGATGCAGTGCTCGTCGAGGTCGCGCACCCCGAGAAGGGCGTTCGCGGTGCATTGGCGCTGCAACTGCCGTTCGTGCGCGTCGACGACGCGCCGGCGAATCTGTTCCGACGCTTCTCCCGCGACCGCCGCCAGAAGCTCCGCTTCGCGCGGCACCGGCGCCTCGATCTTGATGTCGATGCGGTCCGCGAGCGGCCCCGAAATGCGCGCTCGGTAGCGCGCGA
>DASTTC010000307.1:0-15942 GCA_035760345.1 Burkholderiales bacterium
GCTTGGGGATCACGTCGTAGGCGCGGCGCTTGAGCACTTCGTCGACGAGCGACGGATGGCCGTTGCCCGAGATCACGATCACCGGGCCGACCGCCGCGGCGCGCATGCGCTCGAGCGTATGGAAGCCATGGCTGTCCGGCAGGTCGAGGTCGAGCAGCGTGAGATGCACCTCGTGCGACTGCATCAGCGCCAGCCCTTCGGACAGGGTGCGCGCGTGCAGCACTTCGGCGCCCGCGTGCCGGGCATCCGCGAGATAGGCCTGGATCAGCTCGGCGTCGTTCGGGTCGTCCTCGACCATCAGGATGCGAAGCGGCGAGGACCCGGGCGCGAGCGCGGTGACCGCGTTCAAAACGCGCCCCCTGCACGGGCCAGCGCTTCGGGCAGTTCCTGCGCGAAGCCTTCCTTCGAGATGACGCCATCGATGCCGAGGCGTTGCGCTTCCGCTACGAGCTCCGGGGTGGGAAACAGCGCCATGGCAATGACCGCAAGCGAAGGGTTGCCGTGCTTCACGCGCCGCGCCAACTCCAGGCCGGCCAGGCCCAGGTCGACCAGCACCACGTCGGCCACGGCGCGCGGGTAGCCGGGCATGCGTTCCAGGAAGCGCGTGGCCGCGGCCACGAAGGCTGGATTGTCGTCGAGGATCAGGATGCGGGACGCAGCTGTGTTCGGTGCCATGACACGCACTCTAGGGCTCGCGGGCCTCAGGCGGAATCGGGTGTACCCCTAAGGGGGCTCAGGGAAACCCCGGGATCAGCGCAAGTATTTGCAAGAACTCACGTTTCGGGAGGCACGATGCCCACGCGCATGGCATACCGGACCAGCCCCGCCACATCGCGGATTCCCAGGCGCTCCATGATCTGCGCCCGATGCGTCTCGATCGTTTTCACCGAGAGGTCGAGCTCGAAGGCGATTTCCTTGGTGCTGCGCCCCTCCGCGATGTGCTTGAGCACCTCGCGCTGGCGCTGCGTCAGGGGATCGGCGCCGGTGCCCGTGCCCACGCGTTGCACGTATCCGTCGACCACCTGCCGGGAGATTGCCGGGCTGAGATAGGTTTCGCCGCGCATCACGCTGTTCAGGGCCAGCCCGAGCTCAGCCGTGGCGGAGTCCTTGATCAGGTAGCCTGCCGCCCCCGCGCGCAGCGCGAGCAGCACGTACTCCTCGCTGGTGTGCATCGACAGGATGACGACCTTCACCCCGGGCTGGCGCTCGCGCAGCTTCGCCGCCGCCTCCAGCCCGTTCATGCCTTTCATGGCGATGTCCATCAGCACCACATCGGGTTGCTCGCGTTCGGCGATCTGCAGCGCTTGCGCGCCATCGCTCGCCTCGGCCACCACCTCGACGTCCGCAAGCTCCTGCAGGAGCGAGCGTATGCCGGCCCGCACCAGCGCGTGATCGTCGACCAGCAGGACGCGAAGCCGGGCCATTCAGCCGGTCCGCAACGCAAACGAGGCGACGATCACCGTTCCCTGGCCGGGCGTGGAATGGATCTGCAAGGTGCCGCCTGCCAGGGCGACCCGCTCCTCCATGCTGACCACCCCGAGGCTCTCGCCCGCCGCGGCGCGCTTTTGCGCCGCGCCGACTTCGAAGCCCTTGCCGTCGTCGCGCACCGACAGCGCCAGCCGCTCGCCCGCCACGAACAGGCGCAACCAGACGTTGGCGGCTCCGGCATGGCGCACGATGTTGTTGATCGCTTCCTGCGCCACGCGAAAGCACGCGGTCTCGATATCCGCGTCGAGCTTGGGCGGCACTTCCTGCAGGTCGAAGTGCGGCGCGAGATGCCCGAGCACCGCCTGCCGGTCCAGGTGCGAGCGCAGCGCAGCGGCGAGGCCCAGGTCGTCGAGCTGCAGAGGCCGCAGGTTGAGCGAGAGCAGGCGCACGCGCTCCAGGGTATGGCGCGTGGTTTCCAGCGCTTCGCCGATGCGCGTCTCCAGCGCCGCGCCGTCGCGACCGCGCGCGAGGGCTTCCAGGTTGAGTTTGAGCGCCGTCAGGCTCTGGCCGATGTCGTCGTGCAGCTCGCGGGCGAGGTGGCTGCGCTCGGCCTCCTGCACTTCGAGCAGGCGACGCGACAGCTGCTGCAGCCGCTCGCGCGCCGCGCCGAGCTCATCCATGGCGCGCTTCAGCTCGGTCACGTCGCGACCGACCGCCTGAATCTCTGCCAGCGTACCGCGGGCGTCGAACAGGCCGCGCGACGCCCAGTGCATCCAGCGCTCGGTGCCCGTGCCGTCCTTGACCCGCGAATCGCGTTCGAATGCCGGGGTCGCCGGCGTGATGCCGGAGAGGAAGCGCCGCGCGTTTACGTGCTCTTCCGGCAGCATGTACTCGAGCACGCTCTTGCCCAGCAGCTGTTCCGGCGTGCGCCCGAAGTAGCGACAATAGGCACCGTTGACGAAGGTCACCGTCAGGTCGGGCAGCATGCGCAGGATGAGCTCGGTCTGGTCCTCGACGATGGCGCGAAAGCGCCGCTCGGAGAGCTCGAGCGCCTTCTGCGTCGCCTGGTGCGCGCGGCGCTGGCGGCACTCCTCGAGCGCGCGCACCACGGCCGGCGCCAGGCGGCCCAGGTTCTCCTTGAGCACGAAATCGTTGGCGCCCGCGCGCAGCGCCTCGACGGCGCGCTCTTCGCCCAGCGCACCGGAGACCAGGATGAACGGCAACAGCGGGTCGGCGGCTCGCACCGTCGCCAGCGCATCCAGTCCGGTGTAGCTGGGCAGACTGTAGTCGGCCAGCACGATGTCGTACCGGTCGGGGGCGAACTGGCGCTCGAACGCCTCGCGCCCCCCGGCTGTGTCGGCGACGCAATCCAGGCCCCCATCCGCGAGAGCCGCCAGCGCCAGCTCGGCGTCGGCCAGGGAATCCTCGAGCAGCAGCACGCGCGGCCCGGCCATTCGTTCAGCTTCGCTCCGGCGGTGTCTCGTTGATCAGCAGCCAGAACAGGCCCAGGTCGCGCACCGCGCGCATGAACTGGTCGAACTCGACCGGCTTCACCACGTAGGCGTTGACGCCCAGCTCGTAGCTCCTCACCACATCCTGCTCCTCGCGCGAGGACGTGAGGATCACCACGGGAATGGTGCGCAGCTGCGGGTCCGCCTTCACGCTACGCAGCACTTCGAGGCCGTCCATCCGCGGCATCTTCAGGTCGAGCAGCACCAGCACCGGATTGCCGCCCTGGCGGCCGGCGAACTTGCCTCGCTTGTAGAGATAATCGAGCGCTTCCGCGCCGTCGCGCGCCAGATCCACCGAATTGGTGATGTTGTGCTCGGCCAGCGCGTTCAGCGTCAGCTCGGCGTCCTGGGCGCTGTCCTCGGCCAGCAGTATCCGTCCCGACTTCATGGGTTTTCTCCGTATGCCGACGACGTCATGGTAAACGTGAATGCCGCGCCCTGATCGAGCGCGCCTTCGCCCCAGATGCGCTGCCCGTGCCGGTTCAAGATACGCCGCGCGGTGGCGAGGCCGATGCCGGTGCCTTCGAAATCTTCGTCCCGATGCAATCTCTGGAACACGCCGAACAGCTTGTCCTTGAAGCGCGCGTCGAACCCCACCCCGTTGTCGCGCACGGTGATCTCCACGCTGCCGTCGCTGCCCGGCCTGGCTTCGATCGAGATGCTCGCCACCGGCCTTGAGCGCGTGTACTTCAGCGCATTCGACAGCAGGTTCTGCAGCACGATGCGCAGCAGCGACGCATCGGCCATCACCTGCGGCAGGTCATCGATCTGCCACTCCACCCGGCGCTGTGCCAGGTCGGGCGCCGCCTCGTGGACCAGCTCGCGTACGAGCGCCTGCAAGTCCACGCGCTGCAGGTTGACGGGCTGGCGCCCGGTGCGCGACAGGGTCAGCAGGTCGTCGATCAGCGCGCCCATGCGCCTCGCCGCCGCGCCGATGGTCTGGAGATAGTGCGCCGCCTTGGCGTCCGGCTCGGGCGACTCCTTCGCCAGCAGCCGCAGAAAGCCCTCGATGTGGCGAACGGGCGCGCGCAGGTCGTGCGACACGGAGTAGCTGAACGCTTCGAGCTCCTGATTGGCCGCCTCCAGCTCCTGGGTGCGGCGGCGCACGCGCTCCTCAAGGGTGCGCGTGAGTTCGTCCAGTTGGTCGCGCTCGGCCATCTTGTCGAGGGCGAAGGACAGGTCATCGGCCATGCGCGTGAGCAGCTCGACCAGCGGCGCGTCGAAGAACGCGGGATCCACCGAATGCACCGTGAGCGCGCCGACGACCTCGCCACCCTGGGACAGCGGAAAGGCGGCCGCGGCGCGCGAGCCGATGCGCTGTCGCATGGGCCGCGCCGCGTCTCGCGCGGGGTCAGCGTCGACATCGTTCGCGACAGCCGGCCGCCCGCTGCGCACCGCGCTCGCCGTGACGCCCGCCCCCATGGGCTGCCCGGCATCGAGCGGAAAGACGGCGTCGCCGAGAAAGCCGCTGCCGGGCCCGGCGTAGACCTTGGGCACGACCTCCCCGCGGCCCGGATCCACCAGCGCGACGTACGCCACCACGAGCCCCATGCGCGCGACGCAGATTTCGCAGCAGCGGCGAAACAGCTCGTCGCGCTCGCGCACCCGCACGATGGTCTCGTTCACCTCCGACAGCGCTGCGAAGAGCCTTTGCGTCAGCTCCAGCCGTTGCGCGGCGCGCACCCGCTCGGTAACGTCGGTGGCCATCGCCAGCTGGCCGAAGTAGCCCCCGTCCTCCCCGTAGAGGGGCGTCAACACCCATTCGATCTGGATGCGCTCGCCGTCCTTGCGCAGGCTCTCGCCGGTGGCGTTGACGCGCTCGCCCCGGTGCACGCGGGCGAAGATCTCCGCCACCAGCGCCTGCCGGTCCTCGGGCACATAGAGCGCGAACGGGTGGCGGCCGGACATCGCGGTCGCGCTGCGCCCGAGCATGCGCTCGGCGGCCGGGTTAGCGTAGGTCACGCGGTCTTCCGAATCGAGCGTGAGGCACGCGATCGGCATGCGCTCGAGCTGCATCTGCATGCGCGCGAGCAGCTCCTCGCGCTCGCGGGCGAGGCGCTCGCCGCGTTCGATGCCACGGTTCAACTCTTCGGCCATCGCCGCCAGCTCGCGCGGGCCCGTCACCGGAATGCGCAGATCCTCGCGACCCTCGCCGCGCCGGCGTACTGCCTCGGCGATGTCGCGCACCGGCCGGATCAGGCGGCGGCCGAACAGCACGGCGAGCGCCAGCGCGCCGCCGACGACCAGCGCGACGAGCGCGACGACCTCCAGGGTGCGCTCGCGCACCGGCGCGAGCACATGCTCGGCCTCGATGCCGGCGAGCGCGGTCCATGGGGTGCCCGGTACCGCCTTGAACGCCCAGATGCGCTCGACGTCCTCCGCGCCGCGCGCTCGCACTACACCTTCGCCGAGGTCTCGCACGCGTGCGGCGATCTCGCTGCCGCCGATGTCGCGACCCACCCACCGCGTCTCATCGCCGCCCGTTGCGATCACCACCGACCCGCTGAGCAGCACGACGACGGAGCGGCGGGGCATGGCGGCGTCCGTCGGCAAAGGTCGCCAGTTGATGAGATCGATGGACACGCTCACCATGCCCAGCACGTCGCCGTCGGCATCCAGCACCGGGTGTACAGCCGCCATGGCCCAACGCTGGTTGATGCGTCCGATCAGGGGCTGGGACAGTGCAAAGCGCCCGGTCTGCAGCAGCGTGCGCAGCAGCGCCTCGTCGCTGATGCGAACGACGCGGTCGCGCGGCGGGGGGATGGCGCCGCACAGCATGCGGCCTTCGCGATCCACCACCAGGAAATTGCCGGCGCGCGGGTAGAGCTCCAGCAAGTCCTTCAGCCCGGGATCGCAGCGCGCGGCGTCCATGGCGCGCACCAGCGGCCTGCGCGCCACGGCCTCGAGCGCCAGGCGCGTGTCCTCCACGAACCGCTGCGCACGGTCGGCCGCCGATTCCGCGAGGCGGCTGACTGAGGATTCGGCGTCCTCCACGTCGTGCCGGGCGCGCTCGTAGGCGTGATAGGCGATCAGCCCAAGGAGCGGCAGCGCGAGTACGGCAACGAAACGCCCGAGCTCGCCGCCGATACTGCCGGGTTGCAACCTCCATGCCATTTCACGCGTCCCTTCGCCCTGAGCTTTGCTTCGCCTTGCCGCGCCTGCCCCCTGGGGCAAACAGCGCAATCGCGTCAACTATTTACCATCGGCCCGGTCGACCCACAAAACAAAAAGGCCCGCAGCGCAGGGCGCTGCGGGCCTTCGATGATCCTTGGTGGAGTGGAAGGGGATCGAACCCTCGACCTCCGCATTGCGAACGCGGCGCTCTCCCAGCTGAGCTACCACCCCTTGGGAAGTCGCGGATTTTACAGCAGAACCGGGTTCGCGCCGACGACGTAGCCCGACGGGATCCTGTGCCGTTATCATCCGCCGGTCCACCCGGCCAATCTCCAATGCAGATCAATCCGCCCTTTGGCTACACGGAGATCGTTCCGCTCCTCAAAACGCACCGGGTACGCCTGCCGCGCGCTGGCGCGATCCCTGAGTTCGCGCGCACTCTCAACGCGATTCCGATCAGCTACTCGGAGTTCGCACCCGCGGCGCGCGTCTACCCGCTGGTATTCACCTCCAACGACGGCGGCAAGGCCTTCGCGCCGGTGGCGGTGCTCGGCATGTCCACGGGCGAGAACCTCTATGCCCAGGGCGATGCCTGGGTTCCCGGGGCGTACGTGCCGGCCTATGCGCGACGCCACCCGTTCTGCATGGCGAAGGTGAACCTTGACACCGTCGAGCAGCAGAAGAACCGCCTCATCTGCGTGGAAAAATCGCACCTCGACGATGCGCAGGGCGATGCGCTGTTCGACGACAAAGGCGAGCCGGTAAGCCGGTGGAAGGACCTGCAGCGCCTGCTGACCGAATACGAGGCCGACCTCGAGCGCGGTCGCGAGATGTGCGCGATCCTCGCCGACTACGGCCTGTACGAACCCATTTCCTTGCAGGCGAACCTGGCCCAGGGAGGCCAGATCCAGCTCACCGGCATGCATCGCGTCGACGAGAAGAAAATCGAGCACCTCAACGCGAGCCAGTTCAAGAATCTGGCGAAAAAAGGCATCCTCGGGCGCATCTACGCCCATCTGCTGTCGCTGGAGAATTTTTCGCGGCTGCTCGAGCGAAGGGCGGCGCGAGCGGCCTAGATCATCCGCTTTGCCGAGCGCGCTTGCTTGGCCGGGATGAACGTGCTCACCGAGTTGAGCGCGGCGATCTGCAGTTGTACTTCCCAGTAGTAGTAGTGCAGGTAGCTGATCGCGAGCACCATGAGCAGCGCGATCTCGCGCACCATGCGTCGACGCTCACGGGCGGCGTGTGCCTCCGCCTGGCTGCCGGCGACCTCCCGCAGATAGTCCAGCACCTCGGCGTGCGTCTGCAGTTTGCGGTGCGCCAACTCCTCCAGGTACTTGTGCAAGGAAGCTGGCGAGTTGTAGGTGTCGTCGCCGCGCTCGACCGCGGACGCGTGCCCGCGCGGCTGCGAGCGCCGTCCGGCTTCCGCCAGCCAGTGCGCCAACTCGTCGCCCGCCCCGTTGTCCTTTTCGCTCATGCCACCCCGCCCTGCGAATCGCCGCGCCAGACTCTGACACACGCACGCGGCGTAGGTTTATCCCAGCGTCCTTGGTTGCAGCCTCAGGCGGCAGCGTCCTGCTTCAGGACTCGCCGGATGACATCGGCAAGGATGTTCTTGGTATAGGGCTTGGTGATGTACCCATCGGCGCCCAGCAGCAGCCCCTTGCCGACATCCTCGGGCTCGTTCTCGGAAGTCAGCATGACGATCGGCAGCGAGCTCAGCACCGCATGGCGCCGCATCTTGGTCAGCAGCTCGAAGCCGTTGCCGTCGGGCAACGACACGTCGAGCAGCAGCAGGTCGGGCGCGCCCTCGTCCAGCATGCTGTGCAGGAATGCGTTGACCGAGTTTGCCACCCGCACCTTGTAGCCGGCCATGCTCACGCGCAGGTCGGCCAGCGCCAACTGGTCCGGATCGTCCTCGACGATGAGCACCACGGTGTCCCCGGGTGCCTTGCGCGGCGTGGGCCGCCTGGTGAGCCGGTCCGAGGAGATGTAGGCCCCGGTGCGGGCGAGATCCACACTGGCGGCCTGCCCGTCGCGCTTCGCGCGCGCCGGGTCCAGGCTCATCGTGCGGTCGGCATCGTGCGTCGAGAAAGCGGCTTCGCCATCGCCGGATGCGGCTTCGATCAGGCCGAGGTCTTCCATCTCGAGCAGCCATTCGTCGAGCACGTTCCTCGGGTACTTGCGCAGCAACTCGCGCAGGCCGCCGTCCTGCCCATGGAAGTCCATCAGCCACAGGATGCGCCGGTAGTCCTCGGGCACCGCCATGTCCTGGCTTTCCCAGGCGTTGCGGCCGGCCGAGGTCAGGCGGTAGGTGCGTTCATTCTCCCGCATGCCGATATCCTAGACCAATGGTGGGCCGGGTTGGAATCGAACCAACGACCAAGGGATTATGAGTCCCCTGCTCTGACCAACTGAGCTACCGGCCCCCGCTCAGCCTTCCTGGTCGAGGAAGCTCTTCAGCCGCTCGGAGCGCGAGGGATGCCGCAACTTGCGCAGCGCTTTCGCCTCGATCTGGCGTATGCGCTCGCGCGTCACGTCGAACTGCTTGCCGACCTCCTCCAGCGTGTGGTCGGTGTTCATCTCGATGCCGAAGCGCATGCGCAGCACTTTCGCCTCGCGCGGCGTGAGCGTATCCAGCACTTCCTTGGTGACTTCGCGCAAGGAGGCGTACATCGCCGCGTCGTTGGGCGCGAGCGTGGACTGGTCCTCGATGAAGTCCCCCAGGTGCGAGTCGTCGTCGTCGCCGATCGGCGTCTCCATGGAGATCGGCTCCTTGGAGATCTTCAGGATCTTGCGGATCTTCTCTTCCGGCATCTCCATCTTCATGGCGAGGGTCGCCGGATCGGGCTCGGAGCCCGTCTCCTGCAGGATCTGGCGCGAGATGCGGTTCATCTTGTTGATGGTCTCGATCATGTGCACCGGGATGCGGATGGTGCGCGCCTGGTCGGCGATCGAGCGCGTGATGGCCTGGCGGATCCACCAGGTGGCGTAGGTCGAGAACTTGTAGCCGCGCCGGTATTCGAACTTGTCCACGGCTTTCATGAGGCCGATGTTCCCCTCCTGGATCAGGTCGAGGAACTGGAGCCCTCTATTCGTGTACTTCTTGGCGATCGAGATCACCAGGCGCAGGTTGGCCTCGGTCATCTCGCGCTTGGCGCGGCGCGCCTTGGCTTCGCCAGTGGACATCTGCTTGTTGATTTCCTTCAGCTCCCGCACCGGGATGCCGAGCTTTTGCTGCACGCCCTGGATCTTGCCCAGCAGTTCCAGGATCGACGGTTCCAGGCGCGTGAGCTGCTCGCTCCACGGATGGCCGGCGTTCACTTCTCCGGTCAGCCAGCGCTTGGACCCCTCGGTGCCGACGAACACCTTGATGAAATGCTGGCGCGGCATCAGCGCCTTGTGCACGGAAATGTCGTGGATGCCGCGCTCGTGGCTGCGGATGTCCTCGACCAGGCTTCTGACGCTGTCGCACAGCCGCTCGACGGTGCGCGCGGTGAAGCGGATGGTCATCAGCTCGGCCGAGATCTGGTCGCGCACGCGCAGGTAGTCCTTGTCCTTGGACCCCTTGCTCTCGAGCACGCGCAGCAGCTTGTCGTACAGGCGCCGGATGCGCGCGAACTTCTCCAGCGCTGCGTTGCGCAGCGCGAGCAGGCTCGCGGTCTGCGCCGCGCCGTCGTCCTCCTCGGTGTCGCCTTCCTCTTCCTCGATCTGCTCTTCTTCCTCTTCCTCGCTCGCCGCCTCGACCTTCTTCGGGTCGAAGTCCTCCTTGGCATTGGGGTCGATGAGTCCGTCCACCACCTCGTCGATGCGCAGGTCCTCTTTATCGACCCTGTCGGCGAGATCGAGGATCTCGCGCACCGTGCTCGGGCAAGCGCTGATCGCCTGGATCATGTGGCGCAGGCCTTCCTCGATCCGCTTGGCGATCTCGATCTCGCCTTCGCGCGTGAGCAACTCCACCGAGCCCATCTCGCGCATGTACATGCGCACCGGGTCGGTGGTGCGGCCGAACTCCGAGTCCACCGTCGAGAGCGCGGCTTCCGCCTGCTCCTCGACATCCTCGTCGGTGGCGGCCGCCGGCGCGGTCTCGGCGGTGATCAGCAGCGTTTCCTGGTCGGGCGCCTGGTCGTAGACCTGGATGCCCATGTCGCCGAAGGTCGAGATGATGGCCTCGATCTGCTCGGCGTCCACCAGGTCGTCGGGCAGGTGGTCGTTGATCTCGGCGTAGGTGAGGAAGCCCCGGTCCTTGCCCAGCTTGATCAGGGTCTTCAGACGCATGCGGCGCGTCTCGGCGTCCTCTTTGGGCAGCACGGCCATGGCCGCGAGCCACTCTTCCTTCTTCGCCTTGCGCCCGGGCCGGCCGCGACCGGCCTTGGTCTTCAGGCCCTCGGCGAGCTTGGCCTCGAGCTGCTCGAGGGCCGCCTTGGCGCTCTTGATGGTGGGCTTTCTCGGCTTGTCCGGGGCTTTGGCCGCAACCGGCACCGCCTTGTGGCCCTTGGCCGGCGCTGCGGCCTTGAGCGGCTTCTTCGGCGCCGGCCGCGCAGCCTTCTTGGCCTTGACGCGCTTGCGCGCCGCCGCGCGCGCCTTGGGGGCGGGACGCGACTTTTTCTTCAATGCCTTGATCGGTTTGGCTTTTTTTCCAGCCTTGCGAGGTTGCTTCGCCTTCGACTTGCGCTTTGCCTTGACCATGCTTGCCTCGTCCTCGCCCTGGGTGCCTACGGGCCGGAAAAAAGGGGGCGATTCTACCCCAATCCGCCTCTCAGGACCTCTGAGATTTCAACTGGTGCAACTCTTTGATGCTCTGATTGAGCTCCGCGTTCAATGCCGCGTCGCCCACCACCCGGGTCTTCAGCGCCTCGATCTCGCGGTGCTTGCGCCGGATGCGCAAGGCGATCTGCAGCTGCCGGAACTCGTGCGCCGCGCCTTCGGCGTCCAGCTGGCTGTCAAGCGCCGCGGCCTGCGCGCGGAATATCAGCGCCTCGTGCACGCCGCCGCTGAAACGCTCCACCAGCATCCCGCCGCTCGGCGCATCGCCCTCGGCAAGCGCGGCGGCGATGTCGCGCAGGGCCGCGGACTCGGGCGCCTGCGCGTCGAGCAGGTCCGCCTCCAGCGCTTGCGCGAGCGCGGGGTCGACCATCAGGCAGCGCAACAGCCCCTGCTCTTCCGAGGACGGCGCGCGCGGCGCGCTGGCTCGAGCGGGCGCCGTGGAGCGGTATCTGGGGGCATCCTCGGGCAAAAACAAGCGCTCCACGTCTTCCGGCGCGACCTGCGCGATGGGCGCAATGGCGCGCGTCAGCTGCAGCCGCAGCATGGGCGCGGCGAGACGCTGCACCAGCGGCCGGGCGGTGACCATGAAGCGCGACCGGCCCTCGGGCGTGGCGAGATCGGACTGCGAGCGCAGCTCGCCGAGCAGGAACTCCGACAGCGTCTGCGAGCGCGCCATCAGCCGCTCGATGCCCTCGCGCCCGTGCGCGCGCACATAGCTGTCGGGATCATCGCCCTCCGGCAGCAGCAGGAAGCGGACCGGATTGGCGTCGGTCGCGAGCGGCAGGCTCACTTCGAGCGCGCGCCAGGCGGCCTTGCGGCCGGCGGCGTCGCCATCAAAGCAGAACACGAGCTCGGCGCCGCTCTCGCGCAACTCGCGCAGTAGCCGCGTCACGTGCACCGGTGTGGTGGCGGTGCCGAGCGTGGCCACGGCGTAGCCCACGCCGTGCTGCGCGAGCGCGAGCACGTCCATGTAGCCCTCGACCACCAGCGCGCGCTTGGCCTGGTGGATCGCCTCGCGCGCGTGCCCGAGGCCGTAGAGCTCCTGCCCTTTCTGGAACAACGGCGTTTCCGGCGAGTTCAGGTACTTGGGTTCGCCCTCCCCGAGCACGCGCCCGCCGAATCCCACCACCGTGTCGCGCCGATTGAAGATCGGGAACATGACCCGGTCGCGGAAACGGTCGTAGCGCTTGCCCTCGCCTTCGATCACCAGGCCGCATTCCACCAGCGCCGCGTTGTCGTACTCCGCAAAGGCGCGCTTCAATCCCTGCCAGTCGTCGGGCGCGTAGCCGACGCCGAAACGCGCCGCGACTTCCCCGGAGAGCGCGCGCCGCTTCAGGTACTCGATGGCGCGCGGCGCATGCTTCAACTCGGCGCGGTAGAACTCCATGGCGCGTTGCAGGATCGACGCGAGGTCGGTGTCGCGTTCCTTCCTTTTCGCCTCTTCGGGCGTGCGCGGCTGCCATTCGGGCACCTGCATGCCGACGGTCGAGGCCAGCTCCTTGATCGCGTCCACGTAGCCCATGCCGCCGTAGTCGATGAGAAAGCCGATGGCGTTGCCGTGCTTCTGGCAGCCGAAGCAGTGGTAGAACTGCTTCGCCGGGCTCACCGTGAAAGACGGCGTCTTCTCGTCGTGGAACGGGCACAGGCCCGAATAGTTCGCGCCCGCCTTCTTCAGCTGCACGTAGCGCCCGACCACGTCCACGATGTCGACGCGGTTCAGCAGGTCCTGCTTGAAGGAATCGGGGATCACGCAGAAATAGGGACTGTCCCCATTTTGCCGTTTAAACGGGCACTGTCCCTATTTCTCCAGTTTCGCCCTCACCTGCGCCGCGACTTTGCCGATGTCGGCGCGGCCGGCCAGGCGCGGCTTGAGCAGCGCCATCACCTTGCCCATGTCCTTCACGCCGCTTGCGCCGGATTCGACGATCGCGGCGGCGACAGCCTGGGCCACCTCGGCTTCGGGCATCTGCTGCGGCAGGTAGGCCTGCAGCACGTCGATCTCGAATTTCTCCTGCCCGGCGAGGTCCGCCCGCGCCGCCTTCTCGAACTGCACGATGGATTCGCGCCGCTGCTTCACCATCTTCTCGATGATGCCGAGGACATCGACGTCCGAGAGCTCGACGCGCTCGTCCACCTCCTTTTGCTTCAGCGCCGCGAGCAGCAGGCGCACGGCCGAGAGGCGCGCCGCGTCCCGGGCGCGCATCGCCGCCTTCATGTCTTCGCTGATGCGTTCCTTGAGGGTCATGGGTGCTCCGGAAATGCAAACGCCCCGGCGCGATGCACCGGGGCGCTGGCCTGAAATCCCGTTCCGTGTCCTAGTAAAGCTTCGCCGGCAGCATCTGGCTGCGCAGCCGCTTGTGGTGGCGCTTCACCGCCGCCGCGAGCTTGCGTTTCCTCTCGGAAGTCGGCTTCTCGTAGAACTCGCGCGCGCGCAACTCGGTCAGCAGGCCCGTCTTCTCGACGGTGCGCTTGAAGCGGCGCATCGCCACTTCGAAGGGCTCGTTTTCCTTGACGCGTACGGTCGGCATCCAAATCCCCGGAATCCGGAAAAGGGCGCGATTGTAGCAGATGCCTCAGAATCCCCTCAATGCTGATCCTCGGCATCGAGACCTCCTGCGACGAGACCGGCGTGGCCTTGTACGACGCCGCCGCGGGGCGCCTGCTCGCCCATGCCGTGCACTCCCAGGTGGAGATGCACGAGGCCTATGGCGGCGTGGTGCCGGAGCTCGCCTCCCGCGACCACGTGCGCCGGCTCGTCCCCCTGGCCCGCGGCGTGCTCGAGCGCGCGGGACGCGCGGTCGCCGAGGTCGGCGCCGTCGCCTACACCGAGGGCCCGGGGCTTGCGGGCGCACTGCTGGTCGGATCGTCCTTCGCCCATGGGCTCGCAGCCGCGCTCGGCGTGCCGGCGATCGGCATCCATCATCTGGAGGGGCATCTGCTCTCGCCGCTGCTGTCGGCGCGCCGCCCCGAGTTTGCATTCGTCGCGCTCCTCGTATCGGGCGGCCACACCCAGCTGATGCGCGTCGAGGGCGTCGGGCGCTACGAGCTCCTGGGTGAGACGCAGGACGATGCGGCGGGCGAGGCTTTCGACAAGACGGCCACGCTCCTGGGGCTGGGCTACCCCGGCGGGCCGGCGCTCTCGCGGCTGGCCGAGCGCGGCCATGCCGGACGCTACCGCCTGCCGCGGCCGATGATCGGGAGCGGCGACCTCGAATTCAGCTTCAGCGGTCTGAAGACCGCGGTGCTGACGCTCGTCAAGGGGGCCGACCCGAACGAGCAGTTCTACGCCGATGTGGCGCGCGCGTTCCAGGATGCGGTCGTCGACGTGCTGGTGGCCAAATGCGCGCTGGCGATGGCGCGCACGGGGCTCACGCGGCTGGTGGTCGCCGGGGGCGTCGGCGCGAATCGGCAGTTGCGAGCCGCGCTCGATGCGAAGGCGGCGGCGCAAGGGTTCGATGTCTTTTACCCGGAACCAGAGCTTTGCACCGACAACGGCGCCATGATTGCGCTCGCGGCCGCCTTGCGCCTGCAGGCACGGCCCGCGCTGCGCAGCGAACACGCCTTTACGGTGCGCCCGCGCTGGGATCTTGCGGCGGCGGGCTAGCCTTCGCGCCGACGCGGCCTTCCTCGCCCGCCAACAGCCGCCGCAGGTTGCCTTTGTGCCGCCATAGCAGGAGCACGGCGATCGCAACCACGGCCGCAAACACGGGAAGCAGGCCGAACAGCCAGAAGGCGTAGAACGGCGCGAACAGCGCGGCCACCAGCGCCGCGAGCGAGGAGATGCGGAACAACGCGAAGATCGCGATCCACGACACCGCCGTGGCAAGTCCGAGCCACGGATCGAAAGCGAGCAGCACGCCCGCCGCGGTCGCCACGCCTTTGCCGCCCTTGAGGCCATGGAACACGGGAAACAGATGCCCAAGGAACACGGCGACGCCCGCGTAGGGCACCGCCGCCGGCTCGACGAGCGCGGCGATCCATACCGCCAGCCAGCCCTTGCCGCCGTCGCCGAGCAGCGTGAGCGCTGCCACGTGCTTGCTGCCGCTGCGCAACACATTGGTGGCGCCCGGATTGCCCGAGCCGTAGTTGCGCGGGTCGGGCAGCGCGAACAGCCGCGAGAGCACGATGGCAAAGGAAATCGAGCCCAAGAGGTACGCGGCGAGGACCACCAGTGCGCTTTGCATGGACCGGATGTTACCCGCGCGCCCCTATAATCGTCCTGCCATGGATGCCATCCAGATCCGCGACCTGCGCGTCGACACCCTCATCGGCATCCACAAGCGCGAACGCCACGTCGCGCAGACGGTGTCGATCGACCTGGAGATCGGCCTGCCGGGAACGGCGGTGTTCAAGAGCGACAAGGTCGCCGACACCATCGACTACGAGCAGGTGGCGCTGAAGATCCGCGCGCTCGCCGCGCACGGACACTACCGGCTGGTGGAGACGCTCGCCGAGCGCATCGCCCGGCTGCTGCTCGAGGACTTCGGCGCGCCCTGGGTCAAGGTGAGCGTCGCCAAGATCGGCATCCTCGCCAACGCCAAGTTTGTCGGCGTGACCCTCGAGCGCAAGCGCTAGTCCTCGAGCGCGACGTCCACCAGCATCGGCTGTAGCAGCCGCACGATTTCGCCGGGCGCCATGCCGACGAGGAAGCCCCGGCGCCCGCCGTTGATGTAGATCTTCGGCAGCTCGAGGATCGAGCGCTCCAGGTACACGGCCAGCTTCTTTCTCGTGCCGAACGGCGAGGTGCCACCGACCGGGTAGCCCGAGTGGCGCTGCGCCGCATCCGGCCGGCACGGCTCGATGCGCTTCGCGCCGGCCTGGCGCGCGAGATTCTTGGTCGACACCTGGCGGTCGCCGTGCATGAGCACGATGAGCGGCCTTTCGTTCTCATCCTGCATCACCAGCGTCTTCACCACGTCGTG
Source organism: Burkholderiales bacterium (assembly GCA_035760345.1). GTDB lineage: Bacteria > Pseudomonadota > Gammaproteobacteria > Burkholderiales > SG8-39 > JAABQT01. The sequence continues at coordinate 15,743 of DASTTC010000307.1, forward strand.
CTCGGGCACGCCGAGCGCGCGCGCGGAAACTTCGGTGCCGCCGCGCTCCACGTAGTCGTACTCGTGCTCCGTGTAGGACACGCGGTTCGCCTTGAGAAGCACGGTCGCCGGCGTGTCCGCCATGGTCAGCCGCGCGGATGGTGCTTCGCGTGCAGCGCCTTCAGGCGCTCGCGCGCGACGTGCGTGTAAATCTGCGTGGT
>DASTTC010000308.1:0-10982 GCA_035760345.1 Burkholderiales bacterium
AAGCTCATCTGCAACTGCGCGTATTCCGGGCCCTGCGCTTTGATGGAGTACACCATCCAGCAGGTGCTGGACGACCCGGACATGTCGAAGGTGTCGGCGGCCTGCGCGAGCGAGGGCTACGCGGTGGCGATGGCGAAGGGCGTGAAGCTCGACTACTCCGACCCCGTGGCCTACGTGCGCGACTTCGGCTCGAAGATCCCCCATTCGCGGCCCTCGGTGCTCCTCGACCTGATGGCGGGCCGCAAGTCCGAAATCGACGTCATCAACGGCTCGATTCCGCGGGTAGGAAAGCAGGTGGGCGTCGCCGCGCCGGTGAACGAGACCGTCACCGCGCTGGTGAAGGCGAAGGAAACCAAGCTCGGCTGCAAGTAAATGGGGACTGTCCCTATTTAAGGGCTTTGACGCGGTACGCCGGGACGGGCTGGTTGAAGCCGCGTAGCTGGAAGGGCCCCGCGGGCTCGAGCGTCGCCTGTTCGTCGATGCTTGCCATGGTCCGCTGGCAGACGAGCAGCTCGCCGCCCTTGGCCTCGGCGCACAGCCGCGCCGCGAGGTTGGTGACCCCGCCGATCGCCGCGTAGTCCCAGCGCCCCTCGAAGCCGATGGCGCCGAGCGTGGCGTAGCCCTGGGCGACGCCGGCGCCGAGCGCGAGCGCGAAGCCGCGCTTCGCCCAGGCGGCGGCGAGCGGCGCAAACGCCTGCTGCGCTTCGAGCGACATGCGCACCGCCTCCAGCGCGGGCTGCGGCATCGGCACCGGATCGTTGAAGAACACCATGACGCTGTCGCCGGCGAAGCGCTCCAGGGTGCCGCCGTGCGACAGCACCAGCCTGCCAAGACACGCGTGATACTCCTTGAGCAGCGCCATCACCTCCTCGGGTGCGGCGAGCTCGGTAAACGCCGTAAAGCCCCGCAAGTCGAGAAACGCGACGTTCACCTCGCGCCGGTGCGCTTTGAGCATCTCCTCGCCCTCGGCCACCAGCAGGTCGGCGAGCTGCGGCGAAAAGAAGCGCTTCAGGCGCCCGAGGCGCTCGAGCTGCGCCACCTGCTCGCGCACGCGCTGCTCGAGCTGCGCATTCCACTCCTTCACCTCGTCCTGCAGGCGCTTGATGCGCAGCAGCGACCTTACGCGCGCGAACAGCTCCGCCTGGTTGATCGGCTTGGAGAGGAAGTCGTCCGCGCCCGCTTCGATACCCTTGACGCGCTCCTGCTGCGGGTCGAGCGCGGTCACCAGCACCACCGGCAGCAGGGCGGTGCGCGGATCCTCGCGGATCTTCCGGCACACGTCGTACCCGGTGAGGCCGGGCATCATGACGTCGAGCAGCACAAGGTCGGGCGCTTGCGCAGCGAGCTTGTCCAGCGCTGCCGTGCCGTGCGCCGCCGTCACGACCTCGTAGCCCTTCGCCGCAAGCAGGTCGGCGAGGAGCTTGACGTTCTGCGGCGTGTCGTCGACGACCAGAATCTTCGCCGCAGCGCTCACTTCCCGCCCTCGCCGAGGATGCCGCGCACCTTGTCTAGGAAGCCGCGCACGTCGATCGGCTTCTCGATGAAGGCGTTGAACCCCGCCGCCATGACCTCGCGCACGCTCTCCTTCATCACCGAGGCAGTGATGGCGATCACCGGAATCGCCGCCGTGGCGCCTTCCGCGCGCAGCGCCTTCAGGGCGTCGATGCCGTTCATGCCCGGCAGGTGGATGTCCATGAGGATCAAGCCCGGATGGTGCATGCGCGCGAGCTGCAGGCCCTCCTCGGCGGTACCGGCTTCGAGGGTGGCATAGCCCTTCGCCTGCAGCACGTCGCGCACCAGCTTGAGGTTCTTCTCGTTGTCTTCGACGATGAGGACGAGGCTCATTGCGGGAGCGTGAAGGTGAAGGTTGTGCCCCGCCCGGGGGCGCTGTCCAGCCGGATGCTGCCGCCGTGCAACTCGACGAACTTGCGCGTGAGCGCCAGGCCGAGGCCCGTGCCCTCGGCGCGCGGCCCGACCTGGCGGAACTCCTCGAACACCGTCGCCTGGTCCTGGGGGGCGATGCCGATGCCGTTGTCGCTCACGGCCACCTCCAGTCCCGCGCCGTTCTGGCGCGCAGCGACCGCGATGCGGCCGCCCTCGGGCGTGAACTTGATGGCATTCGACAGGAGATTCAACAGGATCTGCTTGAACTTGCGCTCGTCGGCGCGCATCTCGCCGAGCGCCGGGTCGACCGCCAGCGACAGCGCGATTTCCTTCCTCTGCGCGCGCTCGCGCACCAGCGCGAGCGCGGCTTCGAGCGCCGCGGGCGCGGCGAAGCTCTGCACGTCGAGGTCCATGCGCCCGGCCTCGATCTTGGACAGGTCGAGGATGTCGTTGATGAGCGAAAGCAGGTGCCGGCCCGAGTCGTGGATGTCGTTCAGGTACTCCTCCTGCTTCGCGTTCAGCTCGCCGAACATCTTCTCGCGCAGCGCCTCGGAGAAGCCGATGATGGCGTTGAGCGGCGTCCTCAGCTCGTGCGACATGTTGGCGAGGAACTCCGTCTTGTGGCGGTTGGCGACCGCGAGCTGCGCGGTGCGCTCCTCGACCTTCTGCTCGAGCTCGGCGTAGGAGCGGCGCAGCTCGGTGGTCATGTCGTTGAACTGCCCGGCGAGCGCCTCCAGCTCGTCGCCGGTGCGCACGTCGATCTTCTGCTCGAGCTCTCCTGCGCCGATCCGCTGCGCGCCCTCCTGCAGCGTGCGGATCGGGCTGACCATGCGCCGCGCGAGCGCGAGCGCGGCGAGCGCCGAGATGATGAAGCCGGCGAGCAGCAGCAGCGCGGTGCGCAGGATCGAGGCATCCAGCGTCACATACACCTCCGTCACGGGCTGCTCGACGAACACCTGCCAGCCGAGCGGCGCGATCGGCGCGTAGGCGGTCAGCACCTCGTTCCCCGCGCGGTCGCGCGCGAGCATCGCCGGCTCCAGGTCCTCCCCGCCCGCGAGCGCGGCCTGCACGTGGGCGAGCGGCGAGAGGTCGGTCTTCCTGAGCACGAGGCCGATGTCCGGGTCGGCGACCAGGTGTCCCGTCGCGTCGATCACGTAGGCCTTGCCCTTGTCGCCCACCTTGATGCGCGTGATCACGTCCCAGATGAACTTCAGGTTCACGTCCGCCACCGTCACCGCGTCGCCCGCGCGCACCGCGATCTGCAGGTAGGGTTCGGTCTCCTTCCTGAACGTGACCGGCCCGTACCAGGTCTTGTCCTTGTGCGAGTTGACGAATGCCGGCTCCTGCGAGCGGTCCACGCCCGATTCGGCCACCGACATCTTCAGGCGCGATTCGGCCAGGCGCTCGCGGCCCTTGCCATCGATGTACGCGACATCCGTCACCGCGTGCACGAGGCGCAGCAGCTTCAGGAACTCGATCCTGCGCTGCTCGCCGGCCGGGGGCCCGAGCTGCGGCAGCGCCGCGAACGAGAGCTGGCGCTCGATCTCGCTGATGAAGGCTTCGATGCGCGCGGCCGCGGCCACGGCCTTCTCCCGCTGCAGGCTGGCGAGCGCGGCCTTGTTCTCCTCGTAGGAGAAGTACACCCCGATCGCGCCCGACACGATGAGCGCGCCGCTCACCAGCGCGAGGATGGTGCCGAAGTAGCGGCGGAACAGGCGGCCGCGGTGGATCATTCGATCACCTTGTCGGCGCGCGCGAGGATGGATTGCGGCAACACAAGTCCGATCGCGGTCGCCGTCCTGAGATTCACCACCAGTTCGAAGCGCGCCGGCTGCTGGATCGGCAGGTCGCCCGCCTTCTCTCCCCTGAGGATGCGGTCGATGTAGGCGAACGAGCGCCGCGTGAGATCCGCGACGGAAGCGCTGTACACCAGCAGCGGCCCGGGGTCGTGCGGCGTGATCGGGTGCGAATCCATGATCGTCGGCAGCCGCTTTGCCACCGCGAAGCGCAGGACGCGCGACACCTCGGGGCGCAGTACCGGGCCGTAGGTGACCAGCAGCGCATCCACGCGCTGCGCGACGAGTCTCGCCAGCGCATCGGGCACCTCGTCCTGGTTCCGGATCTCGGCGAACTCGAGCGCCAAACCCAGCGATCCCGCGCCGGCGCGCAGTTCGCCCATGCCGAACTCGATCTCCGCAGGCGCGAAGATCGGCGGCAGGTAGTCCCAGACCAGACCGACGCGCTTCACCCCGGGCTTGGCTTCGGCGAGCAGCTGAAAGAGCTTTCCCCAGATTCCGGTCCCGGCGTACGCCGTGTTTCCCGTGACATTGCCGCCCGGACGCGCGAGGCTCTGCGCGACCCCCGCGGCCACCGGATAGCCGCTCGAGTACATCACCACCGGAATCGTCCGGGTCACCTTCTGCACGGCGAGCGCGAACGCGGTGTCGGTCACGTAGATCACGTCGGGCTCGCGCGCGACGACGCGCCGCGCGGCTTCGTCAAGATCGGCGCCGAAGGCAAGGCCGGAGTCAACGAACACGTAGTCGCTTCCGTGCGTCCGGCCGAGTTCCGCGAGTAGCTGCCGGAACAGCGCCTCGCGCTCTGGCAGTAGTGCGTAACCGAAGCCGATGCGAAAAGTGCGGCGCGCCTGCGCGCGCGCGAGCGGCGCGGCGGCGAGCGCCGCCGCCGTGAACAGGAACTCCCTTCGCCTGGTGCGCTGCATCCTTCCTCCCGAAGGACCACGCCCTCCGGGAAGTCTACGCCGCTACTTCAGCTTGTACGTGCCGGTCTGGCGATTGCAGTTCTGGAACGTGCCGGGCTTGATCGTCGGGAACGGGCCCAGTTGCTCGATGCCGCCGCTCGTCTCGCTCATGCCTTCGTACTTGCCGGTGCCGGCGATGAACTGCCGCGCGACCTTGCCGTCGGGCCCCGTCTCGAAGTAGGTGAGGCGCTTGTGCCCGTCGCGGTCGACGGCCTCGCAGATGGCATTGCCGTGCGGCTGCTTGTCGAAGCTCGCGTTCGTGCCGACGCAGCGGAACGAATGCTTGTCGAACATGCCGCCCGGTGGGTTGCTGCGCGTCGAGCCGGCCATGTCGTAGCTGAGTCCCCAGTGCGTCTTGGAGAATGCAACCATGCTGCTCGCGCCCGACCAGCAGGCGGTGAAGTCGTAGCTGCCTTCCTTCGGCAGGTCGGCTGCTTGCGCGACCGCCGACGCGGCGAGCACGAGCGCCGCAGCCAGGTCCCGGAATGGCTTCATGTGTCCCTCCCAATAGTGCGCGGCGGCTCGAGGCATGCGCGCCGCCCCGCCGGTTGGCGGCGCGAGGACCAGTGTCCGGGAGCAGCCTCGGCGGGTCACCGTACTAGGGCCATGAAATCGTGTGACCTATTCACTTCGAACGCCGGGCGGTTCAGTCGATCACCCGGTCGGCACGCAGCAGTAGCGACGACGGCACGGTGAAGCCAATGGCGCGCGCGGTGCGGGCGCTGATCACCAGCGAGTACTTCGCGGGCAGGTCGACCGGCATTTCGGCCGGCTTCGCACCGCGCAGGATGCGGTCGATGTGACCGACCGCCTGGGCGAGCAGCACCCGCGGGACCGGCGAGTAGGTCAGGAGCCCGTTGCCGTCGAGCGCGAACACGTTGCTCGGGGCCATCGAGACGAGCCTGGTTTCCAGCAAGAAAGCCCCGATGTCGCGCAAGCGCGTCTCGAGCGCCGGGCTGATGGCGAGGAAGAAGGCGTCGGGGCGGCTCGCCGCGATGCGCTCGAGGACGGCGGGCACATCCTCCGCGCGGGTCGCTTCGAACCGCTCGAGGGTGAGGCCGAGCGAGCGCGCCGCCCGGTCCAGCTCCGCGCGAAACCGCGCCATGCCCGGCATCGTGGGATCTCCGAGCACGGCGATGCGCCGCGCAGACGGCTTGGCTTCCTGGAGGATCTGCAGCGTCTTGGCGAAGGTCTCGGGGCTCGACCACGCGGTACCGGTGACGTTGCCGCCGGGGCGCGCGAGGCTGTCGATGAAGCCCACTTCGACAGGCGCGATCCCGTAGAGCATCACGATCGGGACGGTGCGGGTGGCGCGCATCGCGGCGGCGATCTCCGCGTTCGAGGTGGCCACGATCAGCTCGACGCCGGCGCGCACGAGCTCCTCGGCGAGCGCGGGCAGACGTGCCGGATCGCCGCTGCCCCAGCGCCATTCGATGGCGAGGTTGCGCTCGTCGTAGCCCACGGCCTGCAGCGACTCGCGCAGCATCTCCCGGGCCCAGCGCGCGCGCGGGTGCGCCTCCGGCAGGCCGGAGAGGTAGCCGATGCGGCGCGTCTTCTGCTGTTGCTCTGCGCGCGCGCAAAGCGGCGCCGCGGCGAGCGCGGCGGCTGCGAGCACGGCGCGCCGGCGGCTCGATCTCATTCGAGCAGCTTGTCGGCGCGCAGCAGCAGCGATTGCGGGACTGTCAGGCTGAGCGCCTTCGCCGTGCCCAGGTTGATCGCGAGCTCCATTTTCGTCGGTAGCCGGATCGGCAGCTCCCCCGGATCTGCGCCACGCAGCACGGCATCGACGTACTCGAGGCTCTCCAGGATCGTGCCCAAGACGCTCGAGCCGTAGGACAGCAACCCGCCTGCCTCGACGAACGGGCTCTCGATGAAGGTACTCGGCAGCCGGTGACGGAGCGCGAACTCGACGATGCGCCTTGTCTGCCCGAGGAGGAGCGGCGAGGTCGACACGAACAGGCCGTCGGCCCGGGATTGCAGCGCCGCGGCGAGCGCGGCGTCGATGTCGGGCACGCTGGCGACGTAGCGCCGCTGAAAGTCCAACCCGAGCCCGCCCATGATCTCCTTGAGGCCCGGATCCTCAATCGGCGAAAACTCGCCGCCCGAGACGGTCTTGTAGAGGCCGCGGTGCGGATTGATGATCGTCACGCGCTTCAGGCCCGGCACGATCTCGCGCAGGTACTCCAGCGGCTTGGCGAAAGCCGTGCGGTCGGCGATCGTGGCGATGCCGGTGACGTTCCTCCCAGGCCGCGCGAGCGATTCGGCGAGGCCAAGCTCGACCGGCCAGGAAAGCCGCGCGAACACGATCGGAATGCCGCGCGTGGCGCGCGCCGCGGCGATCGCCGCCGGCAGGCTTACCGCCCAGATCACATCCACCTTCTTGTCGACCAGCCCCGCAGCGAGCTGCGGCAGCCGCTCGGTCCTGCCCGCGGCGAACGCGCGCTCGATGCGCAGATTGCGGCCCTCAACCCAGCCCAGCGACTTCAGCTTCGCGAGGAACGGGCTATTCGCGCGCTCCTCGGGCGTCGGCTCCGACGCGAACGAGAGGATGCCCAGGCTCGCCGTACGCGACGGCTTCTGCGCGCGCGCGAGCGGCGCGGCGGCGAGCGCGGCGGCTGCGAGCAGCATGCGGCGGCGCGCGGGTCTCATTCGAACACCTTCGTCGCGCGCAGCAGCAGCGACTGCGGGAGGGTGACGCCAATCGCCACTGCCGTTTTGAGATTGACGCAGATCTCGTAGTCGCTCGGCAGCTCCACGGCCTGCTCGGCCGCGTTTGCTCCGCGCAGCACCTTGTCGACGTACTCCGCCGCGCGCTCGAAGGTGCGCGGCATGTACGGACCATAGGAGACGAGTCCGCCGGCCTCGACGTACTCGCAGCCTCCGTGAACGCTCGGCAAGCGGTTCCTCGCGACGAAAGCGGCGATTCGATGGCGCTCCCGCCAAGTCACGAAGGCGGCGCCCATGATCAACGCGTCCGCACGCCAATCGGCGATCGCCGCCAGCGCTGCGCGCACTTCCTCCGGCGTTGCTACCCCGAACTCGCGCGCCTCGAATCCCAGCTTTTGCGCTGCGCCGCGTACCGCCTCGCGGCGCATGGGCGTCTGCTTGCCCGCAACGTCGCGCGTTGCGGAGGTGACTGCGAGCGCGGCGACGCGCTTCGCGCGAGGCGCCACGTCCCGCAGGATCTCGAGGCGCTTCGCGTGCAGCTCCGCGCCGGTGATGAAGGCGATCCCGGTCATGTTGCCGCCGGGACGGGACAGCGATGCGACCAGACCCTGCTCGACCGGATAGGAGACGCCCCAGAACACGATCGGGATCGACCGCGTGGCGCGCTGCGCGGCGAGCGCGGCTTCCGGGCCGAGCGCCCAGATCACGTCGACGGGCTTGCGCGCGACCTCTTCGGCCAGGGTAGCCAGGCGATCCTCCCGGCCTTCGGCGTAGACGCGCTCGACCGCGAGATTCTCTCCCTCGATCCAGCCGAGCGCGCGCAGGCGGTTCGAGAACGGGTTGTCGGCGATGTATTGCGGTGTCGGGTACTTGTTCGGACTCAGGATGGCGAGGCGAGACGCTTTGGTCGGGCTTTGCGCAACGGCGAGGGGCGAGGCGGCGAGCGCGCCGGCGGCGAGAAGGAACCGCCGCCGCGGACCGTTCACTCGATAACCCGATCTGCCTGCAGCAGGAGCGACTGCGGCACCATCAGCCCGATCGCTCGCGCCGTCTTGAGATTGATCACCAGTTCCATCTTCGTCGGCAGCCGGATCGGCAGCGTCCCCGGATCCGCGCCGCGCAGCACGGCATCGACGTACTCGAGGCTCTCGAGGATCGTGGTCCACACGCTCGAGCCGTACGACAGCAACCCGCCCGCTTCGACGAACGAGCCCTCGATGAAGGCGCTCGGCACCTTGTGGCGCAGCGCGAAGCCGACGATGCGCTTCGTCTCGGCGCCGATCAGCGGGGAGGCGCTCGTGTACAAGGCGTCGGCGGGCCACGCGAGCGCCTCCGCCAGCGCGGCGTTGATGTCGGCGACATTGGCGACCAGGTGCTCGCGGCGCTCGCGGCCCCCCACGAGCGCGTTGATCCTCGCCTGCAGGACGGTATCGAACTTCGGCGAGAACTCACCGCCCGCGACCGTCTTGAAGATCACCGAGTGCGGGTTGATCACGAGCCAGCGCTTCGCGCCTGGCACGATCTCGTGCAGGAAGAGCACCGGCTTCACCAGCACCTCGGGGTCGGCGATGGAGGCGACGCCCGTCACGTTGCCGCCGGGGCGGGTGAGCGACGCGCCCAGCCCCAGCTCGAGCGGCCACACGACGCGCACGAAGACCACGGGGATCGTGCGCGTCGCGCGCGCCGCGGCCACCGCCGCCGGTGGGCTGATGGCCCAGATGGCGTCCACGCCCTTCTTGACGAGGCCCTCCGCCAGCGCCGGCAGCTTGTCGGTGTCGCCGCTCGAGTACGCGCCTTCGATGCGCAGGTTCTCGCCGTGAACCCAGCCGAGCGATCTCAGCTTCGCGATTGCCGGGCTCTTCGCCCAGTACTCGGGTGTGCGCGGCGGCGAAGGGGAAAGCAGGCCGAGCGTCGCGGTTCGCGGCGGTGGCTGCGCGCGCGCAAGCGGCGCGGCGGCGAGCGCGGCGGCCGCAAGTACGAGGCGCCGGCGGCTCGTCTTCATTCGAACACGTGGTCGGCCCGCAACAGCAGCGACTGCGGCACCGTCAGCCCCAGCGCCTTCGCCGTCTTCATGTTGATCAGCAGCTCGAAGCGCGTCGGCAGCTCGACCGGCAGGTCCGCCGGGCGCGCGCCGCGCAGCATGCGCTCAACGAAGGTGAACGAGTGCCCCACCATCCAGCGCCGGTTGGCTGCGTAGGCGATCAGCCCGCCGTCGCGCACGAAGGGCCAGGCGCCGAACACGCTTGGCAAGCCGTTCCGATTGGCGAAGTCGATGACCCGCTGGCGCTCGCGAAACGTCATGGCGGTGAAGTCGCACAGCAGCGCATCGGGACCATCCCGACCGATGGCCGCGAAAGCACCCTCCAGGTCCTCCGGCGCGGCGACGGGGTATCGCCGGATTTCGATGCCCATTGCCGCCGCCGGCGCATCGATCGAGCGGTCCCGGATCTGTATCTCGCCGCCCGCGACGTGGCGGCGAATGGTCGTCACGTTGATGTGCGCGAGCCTGCGCACGGTGGGCACGATTTCGCGCAGCGCCTGCAGGCACTTGGCCTGCTCCGATCCGGCAAGGCTCGCAATGCCCGTGACGTTGCGGCCTGGCTTGGCGAGCGAGTCCACCAGGCCGTGCTCGACCGGGAAGCCCACGCCGTAGAAGGCGATGGGAATGGTCTGCGTCGCGCGCGCCGCGGCCACGGCGGCTTCGGGCCCGGCCACCCAGATCACGTCCACGGTGCCCTCGACCACGCGCTCGGCGAGCGCGGGCAGGCGGTCCTCGCGTCCCTCGGCCGAGATGTGCTGGATCTCGAGGTCCTTGCCAACCGTCCAGCCGTGAGACTTCATGAGACGCGCTACGGCCTCGCGCAGGTCGCCGTCGGAAGTGACAGGGGGGTTCGGGTACAGCAGTCGCAGGACCCGGACGTGTTGCGGCGCCTGCGCGCGCGCAAGCGGCGCCGCGGCCAGAGCCCCCGCCGCAAGAAGAAACCGCCGTCGCCTGGTGCGCCGCATCCCCCTCCCCGAAGGACCACACCCTGCGAGGAAGTCTACGCCCCGGGCGACGGCGGCTGGCAAACACTTACTGCTCGAACCAGTACTCGCCCTCGGTCTGCGTGCCGCTGGTCTGGGTCTTCATGTCGCTGAAGCCGGTGGTGAACAGTGTCCCGCGGATGCCCTTGAACTTCCCGGTGCCGCCGGTCAGCCGGGTGACCGAGGTGTAGCTCGTCTTGCGCGCACCATCCTCGACCGTGGTGCGCGCCATGATGTCGGCGCGCGAGTAGACCTTGTCGCCGTTTTCGAGCGTCGAGACGAAGTGGACGAACGCGTTGCCGGTCCCGGCCACGTAGTCCGAGACCAGCACGCCGCGCGCTTCCTTCACCTTCACGCCGTCGTACACCGGCGCGTCGTCGCCGAACTTCGATTGCACCTCGGCGATGCGCACCTGGTGCCCCGGCACGTCGCCCACGTCCATCTGGTGAGTCTGGACGAACTTCGTGCTGCCGGGGGGCGGTTTGAAGAAGTACTTGTGCTTCTGCTGCGCGCGCGCTTCGCCGGTGGCGAGCGCGAGGACCAGCGCCGCCAGCAGCGGCGCCGCGGCGGCGAGCGCCGGCTTTAGTCCGATGTGGATACTCATGTCTCCCTCCAGTGTGGAAGAGGCACGCCTACTTCCCGGCGT
>DASTTC010000309.1:0-4406 GCA_035760345.1 Burkholderiales bacterium
GGCCGACGGCCCGCGCTTCTTCGAGGAGATCGAGGAGGTCAAGCGCCATTTCCGCGCCCTCGACAAGCTCGGCAAGCCGGTGGTCGCGGCGCTGGAAGGCGCGGCGCTCGGCGGCGGCTGGGAACTGGCGCTTGCCGCGCATTGCCGCATCTGCCTCGACGACGAGAAGATCGAGCTGGGCCTGCCGGAGGCGACGCTCGGCCTGCTGCCGGGCGCGAGCGGCATCACCAAGACCGTGCGCCTGCTCGGCCTGCAGGCGGCGCTGCCCATGCTGATGGAAGGCAAGACCCTGCGCCCGCAGGAGGCGGCGAAGCTCGGTTTCCTGCAGGGCCTCGCGGCAAGCAAGGAAGACCTCTATCGCATGGCGCGCGAGTGGATCGCGAACAATCCCGCGCCCAGGCAGCCCTGGGACGAGGAGAACTACCGCATCCCCGGCGGCACGCCGGCGAGCCCTGCGATCTCGCAGATGCTCACCATCGCGCCGGCGATGCTGATCGAGAAGACCCGCGGCCTGTACCCCGCGCCCGAGGCGATCATGGCAGCGGCAGTGGAAGGCGCGAGCGTGGATTTCGACACTGCGCTCAGGATCGAATCGCGCTACCTCGCCAAGATCGCGGTCGGGCAGGTGGCGAAGAACCTGATTACGCTCTTTTTCAATCGCACGGCGATCCGCGGCGGCGCTTCGCGGCCGAAGGACCTACCGAAGTGGAAGGCGACGAAGGTCGGCATCCTCGGCGCGGGCATGATGGGCGGCGGCATTGCCTGGGCGAATGCCAATCGCGGCGTGCCCTGCGTGCTCAAGGACACCACGCTCGAACGCGCGCTCATAGGAAAATCGTACAGCGAAAAGCTCGCCGATAAGCGGGGCCGCCCGCAAGTGCCCGCGCTCATCACGCCAACCGAGAGCGCGGAGGACCTGAAAGGCTGCGACCTCATCATCGAGGCGGTGTTCGAAAAGCGCGATGTCAAAAGCCAGGCCACGAAGGAAGCAGAACCCATGCTCGCGCCCGGCGGCTGGTTCGCTTCCAACACTTCGACGCTCCCCATCACTGGCCTCGCGCAGGCGTTCTCCCAGCCGTCAAATTTCATCGGCCTGCACTTTTTCTCTCCCGTGGACAGGATGCAGCTCGTGGAGATCATCAAGGGCAGGAAGACCTCGCCCGAGACGCTGGCGCGCGCCTACGACTACGTGCTGCAGATCGGCAAGATCCCGATCGTGGTGAACGATTCGCGCGGCTTCTACACCAGCCGTACCTTCGGCACGTTCGTTGCCGAGGGCTGCGCGATGCTCGCCGCAGGCATTCCCGCGGCGGTGATCGAGAATGCCGGAAGGCTCGCCGGCATGCCGGTGGGGCCGCTCGCGGTGATCGACGAGACCTCGATGTCGCTCTCGGTCGCCGTCATGGAACAGACCCAGGCGGACCTCGAGGCCGAGGGCAAGCAGTACGTCCCCCAGCCCGGCCAGGAAGTGCTGGTGCGCATGGTGAAGGAGTTCAAGCGCCCGGGGCGCGCGGGCGGCGGCGGCTTCTACGAGTACCCGAAGGAGGGAAGGAAGTTCCTCTGGCCGGAACTGGCGAAGCATTTCGGCAGGAAGAACGCGAAATGGGAATTCGAGGAGCTCAAGGAGCGGTTGCTGTACCGCCAGGCGATCGAGACCGCGCGCTGCCTGGAAGAAGGCGTGCTCGAGCATGTGCACGACGGCAACATCGGCTCCATCTTCGGCATCGGCTTTCCCGCCTGGGCGGGCGGCGCGCTGCAATTCGTGAACCACGTCGGCGTGAAGAGGTTCGTCAAGCGCGCCGACAAGCTGGCGAAGAAGGTCGGACCGCGCTTCGCGCCGCCGAAGCTCTTGCGCGAGCTCGCCGCGAAGGGTAAGCCCCTCGCCTGATGGCGCTGCCGCCGGTCCTGCAGCGCCTGAAACTCCCGGTGATCGCCGCGCCGATGTTCATCGCCGGCAACCCGAAGCTGGTCATCGAGCAGTGCAAGGCGGGCATCGTCGGCTCGTTTCCGGCGCTCAACGCCCGTCCCAAGGAAGCGCTGGATGCGTGGCTCACTGAAATCGAGCAGGCGCTCGCGGGCGATGCGCACGCCGCGCCCTACGCGGTCAACCAGATCGTGCACAAGTCGAACGACCGGCTCGCGCACGACGTGGAAGTGTGCATCCGGCACAAGGTGCCGATCACTATCACCAGCCTCAGGGCGCCCACCGAGGTGGTGGCGGGCGTGCATTCCTACGGCGGCATCGTGCTGCACGACGTGATCAACGTGCGCCACGCGCAAAAGGCGCTGGAAGCGGGCGTGGACGGGCTGATCCTGGTGTGCGCGGGCGCGGGCGGCCACGCCGGGACACTGTCGCCCTTCGCGCTGATCGGCGAGGTGCGCCGCTTCTGGCAAGGGCCGATCGTGCTCTCGGGCGCCATCGCCACGGGCGACGCGATCCTCGCCGCCCTGGCCGCGGGCGCGGACCTCGCCTACATCGGCACGCGCTTTCTTGCCACGCCAGAAGCGAGCGTGCCGGAGCGCTACAAGGAGGAGATCCTCAAGGCGGCGGCCGGAGACATCGTGTACACGGATCTGTTTTCCGGCGTGCACGGCAACTACCTGAAGCACAGCGTCGTCGCCGCAGGCTTCGATCCCCTGGACCTGCCCAAGTCGGATCCCGGCAAGATGAACTTCGGCTCGGCGAGTGGCGCCGAGAAAAAAGTCTGGCGAGACATCTGGAGCGCGGGGCAGGGCGTGGGCCAGATCGACCAGGTGATGTCGGTCGCGCAAGTGGTGGCGAAGCTCGCCGCCGAGTACACGGCTGCGCGCCGCCGGCTCGCGCTCGCGTGATCCTCGACATCCAGCGGCGCGGACCCGCCGCCTGGCTTTGGATGAACCGGCCGGAAGTGCGCAATGCGCTGTCCGACGAGTTGCTCGCGGCATTGGAAACGGCGTTCGATGTGCTGGAGCAGGACGCCGATGCGCGCGTGCTGGTGCTCGCCGGGCGCGGCCCCGCGTTCTGCTCGGGGGGCGACCTCGCGAAGATGGAGAAGGCCGCGAAAATGACCAAGTCGCGCTCGCGGCGCGAGGCGTCGCGCTTCGCCAAGCTCCTGTACCGCATGCACAGCTACCCGAAACCCATCGTGGCGCGCGTGCACGGCCCCGCGTTCGCCGGCGGCATGGGGTTGGTGGCGGCCTGCGATCTGGTGGCAGCGGCGGACGAAGCGGAGTTCGCGCTGCCGGAATCCCGCATCGGCCTGGTACCGGCGATGATCAGTCCGTACCTCGTGCGCGCAATGGGCGCGCAGCAGGCGCGGCGCTATATCCTGACGGGTGAGCGACTCGCGGCGCGCGAGGCCCACCGCCTCGGTTTCGTGCACGAGTGCGTGCCGGCGGCCGAGCTCGATGCCGCGGTCGGAAAGTTCTGCGAGCGGCTCGTGCTGGCAGGACCGGAGGCACTCGCGCGCGCCAAGAAGCTGCTGCTGCGGGTGGAGGGCGCCCCGATCACGCCGCAGCTCGCCAACGAGACGGCGGCCGCGCTGGCCGAGGCGCGCGCCGGGGCGGAGGCGCGCGAAGGCATCCGTTCGTTCCTCGAGAAGCGCAAGCCTTCCTGGCAATAAAGCGCGCTTAAGCGCTCTGGCGTACGGAGCCTGCGGGCCGGGGACGATACGATCCTCAACCCACGCCAAAGGAAATCCCATGCACAGCATCGTCTACATCGTCGGCGCAATCGTCATCATCGTCGCCCTCCTGTCGTTCCTCGGGCTGCGCTGACGCGCCTTAAATCGAATCCCCGCGACGCGGCGCCGGCCTCGCCGGGGCTGTGGTTCGCCCTCCGCAAGTCGGCCAGCCGGCTGCAGGACTGGTTCGTGATTCAGCGGGTGGCCGTCAAGCTGAGCCTGCTGGTGATGGCCATCCTGATCCCGGCCACCGGCTTTTACTCGCTCGCACTCCTGCAGAAGCAGGCCGCCACCGCCGAGCAGGTCAAGGGCATGACCGTTGCCGGGGACGACGGCGAAGGGGTGTGGACGCTCGGCGACTCACCGCCCGTGGTGTTCGGCACCGGCTCGGTGCTGAGCTTCCTGGAGACCCACCCGGTTGAGCGCATCACGGTGATCTACAAGCCACTGACGTGGAACGTGTCAGAGCGCATCGTCCTGGTCGAATCCGGCGGCCGGCAGCACGCCTACTACCCCAGCGATATGGAGTCCAAGATTTTCGCCGACAAGGCGGTCACCGCGCCCTGGGGCGGGAAGCTTGCGTTCGTCGCGCGCGGCGAGCTCGGCGCCGGTGCCCTCGAGTTGCTCGAGCGCCTGGACCAGCGCTTTGCCAGCGCCCGCCCGCAGTCGGAGAAGCATCGCTGGATCGCCCTCGCGAGCGGCGCTCTGTCGGCCGCGCTGATGGCCGGCCTGCTCGGGTTCCTG
>DASTTC010000310.1:0-3732 GCA_035760345.1 Burkholderiales bacterium
CTTCGGCGGCTCGCTGATCTCCATCTTCGCGCGGCTGGGCGGCGGCATCTTCACCAAGGGCGCCGACGTCGGCGCCGACCTGGTGGGCAAGGTGGAAGCCGGCATCCCGGAGGATGACCCGCGCAACCCGGCAGTCATAGCTGACAACGTTGGCGATAACGTGGGTGATTGTGCCGGCATGGCCGCGGACCTGTTCGAGACCTACGCCGTCACCATCGTCGCCACCATGCTGCTGGGCGCCCTGATGCTTAAATCCCCGGCGGCGGTGATCTATCCGCTGGTGATCGGCGGCTTCGCCATCATCGCCTCGATCGTCGGCACCTGGTTCGTGAAAGCCAAGCCCGGCGACAAGAACGTGATGCCGGCGCTGTACAAGGGCCTCGCGTGGGCCGGCGGCATCGCGCTGATCGCGTTCTGGCCGATCACCCAGATCGTGATGGGCGATTTGCTGAAGACCACCCAGTTCGACATCGGCGGCACGATGCAGACCATCGGCGTGTGGCACCTGTACGGCACCGCGGTGGTCGGCATGGCGCTTACCGGCTTCCTGGTGTGGGTCACGGAGTACTACACCGGCACGCAGTTCAAGCCGGTGCAGCACGTGGCGCAGGCCTCCACCACCGGGCACGGCACCAACATCATCGCGGGCCTGGGCGTGTCGATGAAGTCCACCGCCTGGCCGGTGGTGGCGGTGTGCGTCGCGATCCTCGCCTCCTACGCGCTGGCGGGCCTGTACGGCATTGCCATCGCCGCCACCTCGATGCTCTCCATGGCGGGCATCATCGTGGCGCTGGATGCCTACGGGCCGATCACCGACAACGCGGGCGGCATCGCCGAGATGGCCAACCTGCCCGACTCGGTGCGCGCCATCACCGATCCGCTGGATGCGGTGGGCAACACCACCAAGGCGGTGACCAAGGGATATGCCATCGGCTCCGCGGGCCTCGCAGCGCTGGTCCTGTTCGCCGACTACACCCACGCGCTCAAGGCCCAGGGCGTTTCGCTGACCTTCGACCTGTCCAACCACATGGTGATCGTAGGGCTGTTCATCGGCGGCCTGATTCCCTACCTGTTCGGCGCCATGGCGATGGAAGCCGTGGGCCGCGCCGCGGGCGCGGTGGTGGTGGAAGTGCGCCGCCAGTTCAAGGAGATCCCCGGCATCATGGCGGGCACGGCCAAGCCCGAGTACGGCGTGGCGGTCGATATGCTGACGCGCGCGGCGATCAAGGAGATGATGATCCCGTCGCTGCTGCCGGTGCTGGTGCCGATCCTGGTGGGCGTGATCCTCGGGCCGCAGGCGCTCGGCGGCGTGCTGATGGGCACCATCGTCACGGGCCTGTTCGTCGCCATCTCGATGTGCACGGGCGGCGGTGCCTGGGACAACGCCAAAAAGTACATCGAGGACGGCCACTACGGCGGCAAGGGCTCGGAGGCGCACAAGGCGGCCGTGACCGGCGACACGGTGGGCGATCCGTACAAGGACACGGCCGGTCCCGCGGTGAACCCGCTCATCAAGATCATCAACATCGTGGCGCTGCTCGTCGTACCCTTGATGGTGTGAGCGAAGGCATCACGATCCTGCAAAGGGCCGCTTGCGCGGCCCTTTTTCTTTGCGGTGCGGGTGCGCATGCGCAGCTCGGTGCGCCCGAGATCGCGACCGAGCGCGTCGAGCGCGAGGCGGTCGTCGCCAAACGCCACATGGTGGCGGCGGCCGACCCACGCGCGGTCGAGGCGGGACTCGAGATCTTGCGCGCGGGCGGCAGCGCCGCGGATGCGGCGATCGCCGTGCAACTGGTGCTCGGCCTGGTGGAGCCGCAGTCCTCGGGGCTCGGGGGCGGCGCGTTCGTGCTGCACTGGTCGGACCAGGAGCGCCGCGTGCGCAGCTACGATGCGCGCGAAACCGCGCCGGCGGCGGCGCGGCCCGAGCGATTCCTCGATCGGCACGGCAATTCCGAGCAGTTCATGGCGGCGGTCACGAGCGGGCGCTCGGTGGGCGTGCCGGGCGTGCCGCGGCTGCTGGAAACCTTGCATCGCAAGCACGGGCGACTACCCTGGGCGCGCCTGTTCGAGCCGGCAATCCGGCTGGCGGACCAGGGGTTCATCAAGACCCGGCGCCTTGCGCGCACGCTCGAGCGCTTCCCCGGGGTGCAGGCGCTGTTTCCCCTCAACCGCGAGTACGCGGCAACGCTGCGCACGCTTGCAGCGCAGGGCGCGGACGCCTTCTATCGCGGGGAAATTGCCGCGGACATCGTGCGCGCGGCGCGCTCGGATCTGACGCTGGAAGATCTTGCGGCGTACCGCGTGATCGAGCGCGAACCGCTGTGCGGGTCGTACCGGGGCCATCGCCTCTGCGGCATGGCGCCGCCGAGCTCGGGCGCGCTCGGCGTGCTGCAGATCCTCGGCATCCTCGAGCGAACCAACTTCCATCGCGCGGCGCCGGGCTCGGTGGAGGCGGTGCATCTGTTCAGCGAGGCGGCGCGCCTGGCGTACGCCGATCGCGCGAGGTACGTGGGCGACCCGGACTTCACGCCGGTGCCGGTGATGAAGTTGCTCGACCCGAAGTATCTCGATGCGCGCGCGAAGCGGATTGGCGAGCGCTCGATGGGCTTCGCCATGCCCGGCACGCTCGATCCGGAGACCCCGGGCACGAGCCACTTTTCGGTGGTGGATGCGCAGGGCAATGCGGTGGCGATGACCAGTTCCATCGAGATGGCCTTCGGCAGCCGCATCCAGGTGCGCGGCTTCCTGCTCAACAACCAGCTCACCGATTTCAGCTTCAATCCGGAGTTCCTCCTGCGCCCGGCGGTAAACCGCGTCGAAGGCGGCAAGCGCCCGCGCAGCTCCATGTCGCCGACGCTGGTATTCGATCGCGACGGGCGGCTGCAGCTGACGCTCGGCTCGCCCGGCGGACTGGCGATCATCAACTTCGTCGCGAAGACGCTGGTGGCGAGCCTCGACTGGCGCCTGGACATCCAGCAGGCGATCTCGGCGCCGAATTTCGGCAGCACCAACGGCCCGACCTTCCTAGAGCGCGGCACCGCAATCGAGGCGCTGGGCGACGCGCTGGCCGAGCGCGGCCATGTGCTCAACTTCGCGCGCCTCACCTCTGGCCTGCACGGCATCGAGCGGATTTCCGGCGGCTGGCGCGGTGGCGCGGATCCGAGGAGGGCGGGGATCGCATCCGGGGATTGAATCTAAGCAATCCGTAAGCGGCCGGTGATCCATCGGTTCATGGCCTCCCCCGAACATGGGCGCATGGGCGGCAGGCGCCGTCCGAGTCCAACGAAGGGGGAAGGCCGATGCTGTCGCCTCGCGAGACCGATGTCGTACGACTTCTGGCCTGCGGCCTGAGCTATGCCGAGATCGGGGCGCAGCTCGGCGTGAGCCTGCACACGGTGACGAGCCATGTGAAAAATGCGTACCGCAAGCTCACGGTCCACTCGGCGGCAGCCGCCGTAATGCGCGCGGTGGAGTTGCGGCTGCTGGAGCAGGCCTAGTCCGTGCCGCGCCGCAACATCGAAGTAAGCCATTCGTAATCGCGGAACGCGCTGGCGGGCGCAGAATCCGCCCGAACACCATGACGTCCGCCATCCCCCGCCGCGCGCCGCTCGGCAAGACCACTCGGCCGCTCCTGTCGGAGATCCTGCCGCGCGAACGCGTGTTCGCGATACTGGATCAGGCGAGCGACATGCCGCTCACCTGGGTCTCGGGTCCGCCCGGCAGCGGCAAGAC
>DASTTC010000311.1:0-3786 GCA_035760345.1 Burkholderiales bacterium
AGCGGCGCGGCGCTGGAAACACGCCGCGAGCACCTCGCGGACGCCCTGCGCCTGGTGGCCGAGGTGTTGCGCGAGCCGTCGTTTCCGCAGAGCGAGTTCGACGAGCTCAAACGCAGCGCGCTCACCAGCGCGGAAGCCGAGCGCAGCGACCCTTCGGCCATCGCGAGCGAGGCGCTGCGCCGCCATCTGCACCCCTATCCCAAGGGCCACTGGCACTATACGCAGTCGCTGGAGGAGCGCGTGGCCGCCTTGCGCGCGACGACGCTGGAACACGCGCGGGCCTGCTACCGGGATCTCATCGGCGCCACCGGCGCGGATTTCGCCGTGGTGGGCGACTTCGACGCCGATGAGGTCGCGCAGCATATCGGGCAGCTGTTCGGCGACTGGAACAATCCCACCCCGCATGTGCGCATTCCCCGGCGCCACTTCGAGCCGCCGGCGCTCGAGCGGGAGATCGACACCCCGGACAAGGCCAACGCCGCGTTGCGCGCGGGCATCAACCTGCGCTTGCGCGATACGGACGCGGACTTTGCGGCGCTGGTGCTCGCCAACCACCTGCTCGGCGGCTCCTCTACCGCCCGCCTGCCCGATCGCATCCGCGAGAAGGAAGGCCTGTCCTACAGCACCTATACCTGGTTCAGCGCGAACGCGCTCGACGCGGTGGCCAATTTCTGGGTGTCCTCGATCTTCGCGCCGCAGAACAAGGCGCGCGTGGAGCGCGCGGTGCGCGAGGAATTGGAACGCGCCCTGCGCGAGGGTTTCGGCGCCGAGGAAGTGGCGGCGGCGAAAAAGGGGCTGCTCGAAGCGCGCCAGCTCGCGCGCACGCAGGACCGCACCCTTACCGCACGGCTTGCGCAGTACCTCTACCTGGAGCGCACGTTCGCCTGGGACGTCGAGCTGGAGCAGCGCATCGCCGCGCTCACGGCCGGCGAGGTACGCGACGCCTTGCGCCGCCACCTGTCACCGGACCGGATGTCGGTGACCAAGGCCGGCGACTTCAAGTAGCCGCCCCCGGCGCTCAGGTCTTCTTCAGCAGGTCGCGGATCTCCTCCAGCAGCACTTCCTGGCGCGGCGGCGGCGCCGGCTCGGCGCGCTGTTGGCGCAGGCGATTGATCAGCTGCACCACCATGAAGATCGCCCAGGCAATGATCAGGAAGTCGAGGCAGGCCTGCAGGAACTTGCCGTACGTGATGGTCGCCGAGCCGACGGTGATTGCCAGGCCGCTGAAGTTGATGCCGCCCATCAGCATGCCGATCACCGGCATGACGATGTCCTCGACCATCGAGGCGACGATCTTGCCGAAGGCCAGGCCGATGATCACCGCCACCGCCAGGTCGACGATGTTGCCCTTGATGACGAAACTCTTGAATTCCTTCAGCAGGCTCACGCGGTTCTCCTCGGGTTGATTAGTCGATGCGTGGATAGCGGACGTCCACGACTTCCAGCTCCTGCGCGCCGGCCGGCGTGGCCAGCGTCACCACGTCCCCGGCGCGCGCCTTGAGCAGCGCGCGCGCCACGGGCGATACCCAGGACACGCGGCCGCGCGCCATATCCACCTCGTCGGCGCCGACGATGGTCACCTCGCGCGCCTTGCCGCCGCGCCCGCGCACCTGCACCGCGGCGCCAAAGAACACCTGGTCGGTGTCGCGCCCGGCGTTGTCGACGATGCTGGCGTTCTCCAGCCGCTTGATCAGATAGCGCACGCGGCGGTCGATCTCGCGCAAGCGTTTCTTGCCGTAGATATAGTCGCCGTTCTCCGAGCGATCGCCATTGGCGGCGGCCCAGGACACGGTGCGCACCACCTCCGGGCGCTCCAGTTCGACCAGCGCTTTCAATTCCTGGCGCAGGCGCGCAAAGCCCGCCGGCGTGATGTAGTTGCGCGTGCCTGCGGCGGCGGGCTCGGGCGCCACCGCCGGCAGGTCTTGGTCGTCGCCCGCGGACTCCTTCACGAACGCTTTCGACATGGGAGGCCATTCTACCCGCGCGCGACTTGCAAGGGGGCAGCGGCTCGCCGAGAATCCGGCCTGCACGAAAGCATCCCGGGAGAGGGCGTGGCGCTCATCGAGAAAGCGATCGAGAAGGACGACCTGCTCACGCGTCTGCGCGTGCGCGAATTCGCGCTGTTCGCCCTCATCGCGCTGACCGCGATCCTCGCCAACCTGCCCGAGGGGTACGGCAAGCGGCTGGGCCTGGACCGCGAGCTGCTGCTGGCGATCCTGGGCTGCGGCGTGATCATCGGCCTGTTCCTGTACCTGCGGTTTTTCTTCTTCCTTTCGGTGGTGCTGCTGATCCTGGGCGCCAACATGCCCGACCAGATCGCCGACAGCTTCGGCATCTCCAAGATCCCGCTGATCCTGGCGCTGGTCGCCATGATCGGCATCTCGCTCATCAACGCCGTGGTGAAGCTGATGCCGACGGGCCTCGAGCCCAAGCCGCGGGAAAAGAGCCCGGAAGCCGTGCGCGCCCTGCTCTACGCCATCGAGAAGAACAACGTGGTGTACGGGCAGAAGGTGCTGGCGATGCACTTCGACCCCGACCTGCAGCACGAGAACGGCTACACGCCGCTCGCCTACGCGGCGCTGAAGGGCTATGCGCAGATGGTGGAGATGCTGCTGCGCAACGGGGCCGACCCCGCCCTGCCCACGCGCGAAGGCGAAACCCCGGTGGAACTCGCCCTGCGCGGGGGCCACCAGGAGGTGGCCGACGCCCTCAAGCGCGCGCGGCAGGAGCGCGAGGCCCCGGCCGCCCCGGCAGCGCGCTGAGGCACGCACACGCCGACTTGCAGGGCACGCGCGATGGCGCGACAATGCTGTACAAATATGCAGTAAAGCGCATGCCCGCCCCGACCCTTTCCGCCGCCGCCCCGACGCTCGCCCCGCAGGACATCTGCCGCGACGCGCTGCTCGAAAAATACGCCAAGGGCGCCGAGTCCTCCGTGGGCGAGGTGCGCTCGCGCGTCGCCCGCGCGCTCGCCCAGGCGGAACCCGAGGCGCGGCGCGCGCACTGGGAAGCGCGCTTCCGGCAGGCGCTCGAGGACGGTTTCATCCCTGCCGGGCGCATCAATTCGGCTGCCGGCGTGCAGCTTCAGGCCACGCTCATCAACTGCTTCGTGCAGCCGGTGGGCGACTCGATCTCCGAGGTCGTCGACGGCCGGCCGGGCATCTACACCGCGCTGCAGGAAGCCGCCGAGACCATGCGCCGCGGCGGCGGCGTGGGCTATGACTTCTCCTCGATCCGGCCCAAGGGCGCCGAGGTGAAGGGCACGCGTTCGCGTGCCAGCGGCCCGGTGTCCTACATGCGCGTATTCGACCGCTCCTGCGAAACCGTGGAGTCCGCCGGTGCGCGCCGCGGCGCGCAGATGGGCGTGCTGCGCTGCGACCACCCGGACGTGGAGGAGTTCGTCCACGCCAAGGACCGCGGCGACCTCGCCAACTTCAACGTGTCGGTGGGCGTCACCGACGCCTTCATGCAGGCGGTGCAGACCGATGCCGAGGTCGAGCTGGTGCACAAGGCGAAACCGTGGCCGGGACCGGGCGTGGTGCTGCGCGAAGACGGCCTGTGGGTCTACCGCAAGCTGCGGGCACGCGCGCTGTGGGACCAGATCATGCGCTCGACCTACGACCACGCCGAGCCGGGGATCCTGTTCCTCGATCGCATGAACCGCGACAACAACCTGAACTACTGCGAGACGATCGAGGCCACCAACCCGTGCGCCGAGCAACCGCTGCCGCCCTACGGCTGCTGCTGCCTGGGCTCGATCGACCTGACGCGCTTCGTGCGCGGCGC
>DASTTC010000312.1:0-12153 GCA_035760345.1 Burkholderiales bacterium
TCGCGCCTGCTGTTTCTCGACGCGCGCCTCGCGGCGCAGGTTGCGCCGCGCGTCGCTGCGCTGCTCGGCGAAGAGCTGGGCGAAGCGTTCGATGCAGCGCGCTCGCTGCGCGATTTCACGCGACTCGCCGCGCAGTATGCCTCAGTAAAATAGCCGCATGCGCTACGTCCTCGCGCTCGACCAGGGCACCACCAGCTCGCGCGCCCTCGTGTTCGACGAGCGGGGCGCGCCGGTCGGCGCCGCGCAGCAGGAATTCCGCCAGGGGTATCCGCAGCCGGGCTGGGTGGAGCACGATCCGCTCGAGATCCTCGCCACCCAGCGCGAGGTGGCGCGCGATGCCGTGGCGCAGGCGGGCGTGCCGCTGAAGGACCTGGCGGCGATCGGCATCGCCAACCAGCGCGAGACCACGCTCCTGTGGGACCGCCAGAGCGGCGAGCCGATCGCCAACGCCATCGTCTGGCAGGACCGGCGCACCGCCGAGCAATGCCGGGTCCTGAAGGACGCCGGCGCCGAGAGCCTGGTGCGCGAGCGCACGGGCCTCGTGATCGACCCTTACTTCAGCGCCACCAAGATCGCCTGGCTGCTCGATCGCATCCCGGGGGCGCGCGCGCGCGCCGAGCGCGGCGAGCTCGCCTTCGGCACCGTCGACACCTGGCTGGTGTGGCACCTCACCGGCAACCGCACGCACGTCACCGACGTCACCAACGCAGCGCGCACCATGCTGTTCAACGTGCACGCGCAGGAGTGGGACGCAGAGCTGCTGCGCCTGTTTCGCGTGCCGCGCGCGATCCTGCCCGACGTGCACCCGTCGGCGCACGCCTTCGGCATGGTGCCGAAGGCGCTGTTTGGCGAGCCGCTCATCATCGGCGGCATCGCCGGCGACCAGCAGGCGGCGATGTTCGGCCAGGCCTGCCACTCGCCGGGCATGGCGAAGAACACCTACGGCACGGGCTGCTTCATGCTGATGCATACCGGCGGCGAGATGGTGCAGTCTGCGCATGGACTGGTATCGACGCCCTGCGCGCATTGGAAGGCGAAGGAGTTTGCCTTGGAAGGCAGCGTGTTCGTCGCCGGCGCGGTGGTGCAGTGGCTGCGCGACGAGATGGGATTCTTCAAGTCCTCGTTCGAGATCGAGGCTTTGGCCAACAGCGTGCTGGACTCGGGCGACGTGTTCATCGTGCCCGCGTTTACCGGATTGGGCGCGCCGCACTGGGATCCGCAGGCGCGCGGCTCGATCTTCGGGTTGACGCGTGGGACGTCCCGGGCGCATATCGCTCGCGCGGCTTTGGAGTCCATTGCTTTTCAGAGTGCCGACGTGCTGGAGGCGATGCAAAAGGATTCGGGGCGGACGTTGACCGAGCTGCGCGTGGACGGCGGGGCGACGGCGAATGACTTGTTGATGCAGTTCCAGGCGGATTTGTTGGGCGTGCCGGTGGTGCGGCCCAAGGTGTTGGAAACAACTGCCTTAGGCGCGGCTTACCTGGCTGGACTGACGGTCAACCTGTGGAAATCGCGCGAGGAGATCGCCGCGCAGTGGCGTGTGGAGCGGACATTCGAGCCGCGGATGGAAGCCGGGCGGCGGGCGGAGTTGATGGCGCGGTGGCGGGAGGCGGTGGGGCGGTCGCTGAAGTGGACGCGGGGAGGTAGCGCTTAAGCTCAGGCCGCCGCTTCCGGATAGAGCGCCGGAAAGTAGTACGACAGCGCTTCAAGCGGCAATCCGAAGCGAACCGGGCCCCGCGCCGAATCCGATTCGAGCAGTCCCCGTTTCAGCAGTGCCGCGATCGCCCGATCGGCGCAGCGCGATAATGGCGACCAAGCCATCGTGTAGCACCGCGTGGTCATCCGCAATCAGCGCTCGTAGCCCGCCCGTTTGACCGGGCGCCACATCATTTGCCGGCTTAATTTCGCGGAAGGCGCCGCGGTGTTGTGCACTGCAATACCTAAACCGAACTCGCGTTCGGATCGCGATCCCGAAGATCGCTGCAACGCCTCTTGCATAAGGCATGACCCTGTGGCGCTCAACGTGGCGCCGTTCACCCCATGAGTCGACTTATTTTCAGGTTCGTTTGGTGCGTTGCACAAACACTATGATGTATTTTGATTGATTTAATTACGTGATTGACTATGATGTCCATCAAGGAGGAGGACTTGCTGCAATGACCACCCCAGTCACGATCGCGGACATTGCTCGCCAGGCTGGCGTCGGTACAGCCACGGTGGATCGGGTACTCAATGAGCGTCCGGGTGTCAACGCCGATACCGTCCAGAAGGTGATGCAGGCGGTTGCAGCACTCGGGCAGCCATCGGTTTTACGCGGGCGGCCGCGGCTGCGAGACAACTTCCGCTTCGCGTACGTCCTGAGCGGCGGCCCCTCTCCGTTTATCGATTTGGTCGAGCGACTGATCGCCTTAACTGCCGGCGACTACCGGCACCAGCACATCACCGCCGTCACGCACCGCTTCGAGTCTGGCGACCCCACGCAGTTCGCGGCCGATCTGGCACAGGTGGGCGATTGCGACGGCATCGCGCTGCTCGCCCCCGATCTGCCCACCGTCAAACTGGCCATCAACGAGCAGGTGCGCGCCGGCGTGCATGTCGTGACACTGTTCTCGGACGTAGCCGGCTCCATGCGGGAGGTGTACGTCGGAGCGGACAACCGCGCCGCCGGCCGCACGGCGGGCCTGCTGCTCGGGCGCATGGCGGCACTGCCCGCACGCGACACGTTGCTGCTGGTGTCCTCGGCGACGCGCATGTCGGCCGAGATCGAGCGGCGAATCGGCTTCGCCCAGGTCATCGAAGAGCGCTTTCCTGCACTGCGCGTGGTGCGTTCGCCAGATTTCGCACCGAACCTTTCGCTAGACGATGAAGGCGCGCATCAAGCGCTTGCGCAGTTCTGCCGCAATGAGCTCGACAGCGCCCGTCTGGCCGGCGTGTACTTCGTCGGATCATCGGGCAGCGCCGGCGTGGTCGGCGTCATCGGGGATCTAGGGCTGCAGGACAAGCTTGGCGTCGTCGCCCACGACCGCACCGACACGCACCAGGCGATGCTCGTCAGCGGTGCGCTCGCCTACGTGCTGCACCAGGACATTCATTACTGCGTATTGACGGCCGCGCGGGTTTTGCGCGGCCTGTGTGAAAACGTGCGCGGCGCACTGAACGTGGTGCAGCCGCACGTGGAAATCCTGACTGCCGAAAACATTTACTGACGCGGTGGCGGGATGCTTGTGTGCAACCCTACGAGGAGATTCGTCATGATGAAAGCAACCAAATTGTTGCCTGGCGCCACAACCCTGGCCGTGGCAACGGCGTTGAGTCTGGCCGGCACAGCGGTTCAGGCCCAGGACAAGACCATCACCCTGTGCTGGGCGGCCTGGGACCCCGCGAACGCGCTGGTCGAGTTGTCCAAGGATTTCACGGCCAAGAGCGGCGTCAAAATGAAGTTCGAGTTCGTGCCCTGGCCCAACTTTGCCGACCGCATGCTCAATGAACTGAACTCCAAGGGCAAGCTTTGCGACCTGATCATCGGCGACAGCCAGTGGATCGGCGGCTCGGCCGAGAGCGGCCACTACGTCAAGCTCAATGCCTTCTTCGCCAAGGAGGGCATCAAGATGAGCGACTTCATGCCCGCGACCGTCACCGGCTATTCCGAGTGGCCCAAGGGCACGCCCAACTACTGGGCCCTGCCCGCCATGGCCGACGCGGTGGGCTGGACCTATCGCAAGGACTGGTTCGCCAAGCCTGAGATCCAGGGCGAATTCAAGAAGACATTCAACCGCGACCTGGTGCCGCCCAAGACCTGGACCGAGTTCAAGCAGGTGTCCGAGTTCTTCCAGGGCCGCATGATCGACGGCAAGAAAATCTACGGCGCCTACATCTTCACCGAACGCGGCTCCGAAGGGATCACGATGGGCGTGGCCAATGTGCTCTATCCCATGGGCTTCAAGTACGCGGATCCCAAGAAACCCTATGCGATGGACGGTTTCGTCAATTCCCCCGACGCAGTCAAGGCGCTGGAGTTCTACAAGGCGATCTACAAGGGCAGCACTGCGCCCGGCATGACCAACGCCTACATGGGCGAGGGGCTGGACGCATTCAAGTCCGGCCAGGTCGCGATGATGATGAACTGGTTCGCGTTTTTTCCGGGCCTGAACAAGGACCCGAACGTGGGGGGCGCGAAGATCGGCTTCTTCGCCAACCCGTCGGACAAGGGCAAGGGCGTGCAGCTGGGCGGGCAGGGCATCTCGGTGGTGTCGTACTCGCCCAACAAGAACGAATCGCTGCAATACATCAAGTGGTTCGCTTCGCCCGACGTGCAAAAGAAGTGGCAGGCACTGGGCGGCTATTCGGCGCACAAGGCGGTGCTGAACGACCCCGGCTACGTCAAGAGCGCACCGTACGCGCAGGCATTTCTCGATTCGATGGGGATGGTCAAAGACTTCTGGGCCGAGCCGTCGTATGCGCAGTTGCTGTTGGCGATGCAAAAGCGGGTGCACGACTACGTTGTCGCCGACAAGGGCACAGCCAAAGACGCGCTCGATTCGCTGGTGCTCGACTGGAAGAAGGTGTTCAAGGATGACGACAAGATCAAATAAGCCGTGACTCTTGACCGAGACGCTTGACCGTGAGCGCTGACGGACTTGCAGAGCGCGCCGCGCATGCCACGCCATCTTCCATGGCGGGGGCATTGCGCGGGTTGTCGGATCGCACCATCGCCTGGTTGTTCATCGGCCCTACGATGCTGATCCTGCTCGTGATCAACATCTTTCCGCTGATCTGGACCATCAAGCTGTCGTTCACCAACTACCGTGCCAACCGGCCCAACGCGGCGGTCAGCGATGTCGGCATCGACAACTATGTGTCGGTGCTAACCGACCCCGACATCTGGCTGGCGATGCAGGCCACGGCGCACTTCCTGTTCTGGACCATCGCGCTGCAGATGGTCATCGGCTTCACGCTGGCCTGGCTGATCGACCGCAAGTTTCGCGGCCACGGGTTCTGGACCACGCTGATCCTGATTCCCATGATGTTGTCGCCCGCGGTGGTCGGCAACTTCTGGGCCTTCCTGTACCAGCCGCAGGTGGGCCTGTTCAACTACGCGGTGGCGTGGCTCTCGGGCGTGCCGCCATCGTCGTTCGAAATGCTGGGTTCGGTGACGCTGGCGCCGTGGGCAATCATCATCGTCGACACTTGGATGTGGACGCCCTACGTGATGCTGATCTGCCTCGCGGGCCTGCGCTCGATACCGGACTACATCTACGAGGCGGCGGAGGTGGATCGCGCATCGAGGTGGCGGCAGTTCTGGTCGATCACTCTGCCGATGGTGCTGCCCTTCATCATGCTGGCGGTGCTGTTTCGCGGCATCGAGAATTTCAAGATGTTCGACATGGTCAACCTGTTGACCTCGGGCGGGCCGGGGTCCGCGACGGAGCTGGCCTCCATCACGCTAAAGCGCGAGGCATTCGAAAAGTGGCGCACCGGCTACTCGTCGGCCTTCGCCATCATCCTGTTCGTCGCGATGTTCGGCATGGCCAACATCTATGTCAAAGCCCTGAATTACGTGAAAAGCCGGTAGCGCGGTCATGACCACAGGCATCAGTACGGCACACTCGGTGGTCGAGCCCACACCGGCCTCGCGGTGGGTGGCCGGCATCCTGGTCGCGATCTATGCGCTGATCACGATGATTCCGCTCGCGTGGATCATCCTCACCAGCATCAAGAGCCCGCCGGACTCCATCAGCTATCCGCCCAAGATCGTGTTCGAGCCCACGGCCGAGGGCTACTGCAACCTTTTCACCACGCGCTCGCGCCAGACACCGGAGTACATCGCCGCGCTGCCGCCGCCGGCCGGCAAGTGCGACCGGGTGGCGCGCGACAACAACATGGTGGTGGCGGGGAGTTCCAACTACATCCCGCGCTTCGTCAATTCGCTGATCATCGCGTTCGGCTCGACGATCCTGTCGGTGGGGTTCGGCGTCATGGCGGCCTATGCTTTTTCGCGCTTTAAGGTGCCGTTGAAGGACGATCTGCTGTTCTTTATCCTGTCCACGCGGATGATGCCGCCGATCGCGGTGGCCATTCCCATCTACCTGATGTACCGCGAGCTGGGCCTGTCGGACACCCGTGTCGGGATGATCCTGCTCTACACCGCCGTCAACATCTCGCTGGCGGTGTGGCTCCTCAAGGGATTCATCGACGAAATACCGCGCGAATATGAAGAGGCGGCGATGGTCGATGGCTACACCCGGCTGCAGGCGTTTTGCAAGGTGGTACTGCCGCAGGCCACCACGGGCATCGTGGCCACCGCCATCTTCTGCTTGATCTTCGCGTGGAACGAGTATGCGTTCGCCGTGCTGCTGACCTCGGGCGATGCGCAAACCGCGCCGCCCTTCATACCCATCATCATCGGGGAGGGCGGTCAGGACTGGCCGGCGGTGGCGGCGGGCACCACGCTGTTTCTCGTACCCATCCTGGTGTTCACCGTGTTGCTGCGCAGGCACTTGCTGCGCGGGATCACTTTCGGCGCGGTGCGCAAGTAAACCATGATGACCACCCCGGCTTTGTCTTCTGACGAGCGCCGCCGTTGGCCGCACTGGTTGCGGCGGGGCCCGCTGGAACTTCTGGCATGCGCCGTCATCGGCGCCGGCCTACTGATGCTGCTGCAACCGTTTTTCATTGTGCTCTACACATGGTCCTTCGCCACCATGCTGACGGGCACCGTGATGTTCATGGTGGTCTCGAAGTTTCCCGAATCCCATGGCTGAAATCCGCATCCAGCAGCTGCACAAGGCGTTTGCCGAATTCACGGCGGTGAAGGACTCCTCGTTTTGCGTCAACGATGGCGAATTCTTCTGCCTGCTCGGGCCCTCGGGCTGCGGCAAGACGACGACCCTGCGCATGATCGCGGGGCTGGAGTTGCCGACCTCGGGCCAGATTTTCATTGGCGGTGACGACGTCACGTTCAAGCGGGCTTCGGCGCGCGACATCGCCTTCGTGTTCCAGATGTTCGCGCTGTACCCGCACATGAACGTGCACCAGAACATCGCGTTTCCGCTGGTGTCGCAGGGGATGCCGCGCGCGGAAATCCGGCGGCGCGTGGCCAACGCGGCGCGCACGCTGCACATCACGGGCTTGCTGGACAAACCCGTATCGGGACTTAGCAGCGGCGACCGTCAGCGCGTTGCGCTGGGCCGCGCCATCGTGCGCCAGCCGCTCGCCTTCATGATGGACGAACCCCTGGGTGCGCTGGATGCGGAGTTTCGCGAGTTGATGTGCGAAGAGTTACGCGGCCTGCATGACCGGCTGGGCGCGACAACGGTTTATGTCACGCACGACCAGCGCGAGGCCATGTCGATGGCCGACAGGATCGCCATCATGAACGCGGGCGTGATCGAGCAACTCGGCGCCCCGCGCGAGATCTACGAGCGTCCGGCGAGCGTGTTCGTGGCGGACTTCGTGGGCTCGCCATCGATGAACTTCATCCCGTTCGAGGCGGCGCTGGAGAGCGGCGCCACCGCGGTCGACATTGGCGAGGCGCGGATCGGCTTTCCCGCCGTGCGCGAACCCGTTTCCGCGCGACCCTTGCTCTATGGGGTGCGTCCCGAACACGTGGGCCTGAGCGCGGCTTCGTCCTTCCGCGCGGAGGTTCTGGGCACCGAATACCTCGGTACCTGCAAGATCGTGACGTTGACCACGGCGCGAGGCGGCACCTTGCGTGCCAGGGTCGACGTCAAGACGCCTGTCGTGCGCGGCGACCTGACCGGACTGGACTTCGATGCCGGGCAGGTGTCGCTCTTCGATGCAGTCAGCGGCCGGGCGATACGCACTGCGCGCGACGATGTGCCGATGCGTGCAAGTTCAACGCGTGCAAGTCGATCGCGGGGGAGCACCTGTGGCTGATCTGAATCTGGCGGGGCTGAACAAGCGTTTCGGTTCCACCGCCGCCGTGCAGAATCTCGAGCTCGACGTTGCCAGCGGCGAGATGATCGTCCTGCTCGGGCCCAGCGGCGCGGGCAAGACCACCACCTTGCGGCTGGTTGCCGGGCTGGAAGCGCCCGACAGCGGGCAAGTCCTGATCGACGGTCGCGATGTCGTCAGCGTGGCCCCGGCGCTGCGCGACGTGGCCTTCGTGTTCCAGCAGTATTCGCTCTATCCGCACCTGAACGTCTACGACAACCTGGCGTTTCCGCTGCGCTCGCCACTGCGCAAGACGAGCGAGGCCGACGTCCACGCCAAGGTGACTGAAGTAGCGCGCATGCTGCGCATGGACGACAAGCTGCAAAGCCCCGCCACCCGGCTCTCGGGGGGGCAGATGCAGCGCGTGGCGATCGGCCGGGCACTGGTGCGCAGCCCTGCCGTCTACCTGATGGACGAGCCGCTGTCCTCGCTCGATGCCAAGCTGCGCAACGATCTCAGGCTGGAACTCAAGCGCATCCAGCAGGACCTGGGCGCCACCATGCTGTACGTAACGCACGACCAGATCGAGGCGCTCACGCTGGCCAGCCGCATCGGGGTGCTGGATCACGGGCAACTGGTGCAGACCGGCACGCCGCAACAGGTGTATGAAGACCCGGTCAGCATGAACGTGGCGAGCCGCCTGGGTACGCCAAGAATCAACCTGCTGCCACGCGCCGCGTTGCCGGATCTGGCGCTGCCCGAGCCCGTGGTGAGCGTCGGCGTGCGCGCGGAACATGTGCATCTGCATCGCGAAGCCCGGACGCAAACCGGCCGCCACGCCCTGGCCGAGGTCAGGCGCATTGAGCTGCTGGGTGAGCAGTATCTCGTGCACGCCAGGCTGGCGGGCAGCGAGCATGACCTGATCGCCTCCGCGCTGCCGGGCCACCTGTTCGAGCAGGGCGAGGTGGTGCGCCTGGAACTGCTGCAGAGCTTCTGGTTCGATTCCGCCGGCCTTCGGGTTCGCGGCTAAACCTTCAAACGGAACTATTCCCATGTCAATGCACAGGATCATCCAGGACGCCACCCAGACGCTGGTGGATCACGTCGACGAACTGACGCAGCTGGACCAGGCGATCGGCGACGGTGACCATGGCCTCAATATGAAGCGTGGTGCGCAGGCGATTCAGGCAAGGTTGGCCGAGATGCAGGGCGCGAGCCTCAACGAAAACCTCAAGACCATGGGCATGACCTGCGTGTCGACCATCGGCGGTTCGTCAGGCCCGGTGTTCGGCACGCTGTTGATGACGCTGGGCAAGGAGCTCCCGGCGCAACCGACGGTGGCCGATTTTGCCGTGGCCTTGCGCGCCGGCATTGACGCGCTGACGCGGCTGGGCAAGGCGCAGGTGGGCCAGAAGACCCTGCTCGATGTGCTCGACCCCGTGCAGAAAGTGCTGGCGCAGGGCGGGGACGATGTGCTTGCCCGCGTGCGCAAGTGCGCGATCGACAGCGCCGCGGCGACCGCCCACATGGAGGCTGGCCGCGGACGATCGTCTTTTCTTGGCGAGCGGGCCCTGGGCCATGTCGATCCGGGATCGCGGTCGATGGCATTGATCGTGGACGTCGTGTGCGATGGTTTGATAACCGGAGGTGGATCATGAAAAAGCTCATCAATCACGTCGACCGCATATTGGCCGAATCGCTGGACGGCTTCGCCGCCGCGCATTCCGGCATCATCGCGCTCGGGGCCGAGCGCGAGTTTGTCCGGCGCAAGATCATCAAGCCTGGCAAGGTCGCGCTGATCTCGGGCGGGGGCTCGGGGCACGAGCCGCTGCATGCCGGGTTTGTCGGCCACGGCATGCTCGATGCCGCCTGCCCGGGACAGATTTTCACCTCGCCCACGCCCAACCAGATGCTCAACGCGGCGCAGGCGGTCGATGGTGGCGCGGGCATCCTGTTTCTGGTCAAGAACTACTCGGGCGACATGATGAACTTCGAGATGGCCGCCGAAATGCTCGAACAGGACAATGCCATGGTGGTGCTCAACGACGACGTGGCGGTCGAAAACTCGACCTACACCACCGGCCGGCGCGGCGTGGCGGGCACGCTCATCAACGAGAAACTGCTGGGCGCGGCGGCCGAGCGCGGCGCGAGCCTGGCGCAGTTGAAGGACCTGGGCGACGCGGTCAACAAAGCCACCGCGTCCATGGGCGTGGCGCTCACGTCCTGCACCGTGCCGGCAGCGGGCAAGCCGACGTTTCAGATCGGCCCGGACGAAATGGAAGTCGGCGTGGGCATCCATGGCGAGCCGGGGCGGCGCCGCGTGCGCATGGCAAGCGCGGACGACATCGCGGCCGAACTGACCGGAGCGGTCATACGCGACCTGTCGCTCAAGTCCGGTCAGGCAGTGATCCTGCTGGTCAACGGATTCGGCGGTACGCCGCTGCTGGAGCTCTACCTGATGGTCAACGCGGCGCGCAAAGTCTTGAGCGGCGCGGGCGTCAATGCGGAGCGCTACCTTACGGGTTCGTACGTCACCTCGCTCGAGATGGCGGGTTGCTCCATTACCGCGACCGCGGTCGATGCCGAGATACTGGCCTTGTGGGATGCGCCGGTGCACACGGCCGCGTTGCGTTGGGGCATGTGACAGACGCGACAAGGGAAAAGGGAGCGCGAGCAGCGTCTCAGGCAGCGGCGGCCACCTCAGTCATAGCGACCTAAACGCACCAGAGTCGTTCCCGGTTTCAGGTGCTTGACCGAAGGCATCACCATGACGCAATTGTCGTACGGCGTCATCCAGGCGGTGTCGCCGTCGGTCGCGATCACCGTGCCGGCCTTCGGGATCACTTCCAGGCCCGTGAACGACCACGCGAATTTGAATGCCATGGACTTCGCGACCACGGCTTGCGTGACGCGCACCAGGCGCTGCGCCTTCGGCGGCGCCAGGGTGATCCGGGCATCGGCCCAGCCTGGGGCCACCGCCCCGGTGACCTTGAGGAAGCGCAGCACCGTGTCCTTCGCCACCGCCTCGGAGGACATCTCCCAGTGCTGGCCGCATTCGATGAGCACCGCAGTCCGGGGGCTTGCCGGATCGCCGAAGCCGCCCCGCTCCATCATGCGCAGGCCGGCCGGATGGCCGGTGTCGATGAGCAGGTCGCCGGGCACCCCCAGCTGGCGTGAGAACGCGGCGCTCTTTTCACTGGTTCCGCAGACCATGATCGGTCGGCAGGGCTCGTGCATGGAATGCAGGTCGAGCAGGAAATCGGCGGCGTCCACGAACGGCTGCAGCTGGCGGGCGCGCCGCAACTCGATGGAATCCCGGCTGCCGAACAGGGCGTCGTCGGCCCAGACGCGGTTGTAGTCCTCGTCGATGTAGCGCGAGCGGTCCGGATCGTCGTAATCGAAGCGCGCGAACGCCTCCACGTTGGCGAAGGCGAGCGTCAGTTTGCCGCGCGCCGGGCCCACCTGCTGCCTGAACAACCAGTCCACGGCGAGGGCGCCGCAGATCTCGTTGCCGTGGGTGAGGGCCTGGATCATGACGTTGGGTCCCGGCTTGCCGGAATCCAGCAGGTGCACGTAGTCGACGCCGGCATTGCCCTGTCGATAGGGCGCGATGTCGGGCGGCGAGAGTTCGACGGGATAGTGGTCGGTCATAGTGATCTGCGTATCTCCTCGAGCAACGTTGACAGGTCCTGTTGCAGCCTGCCGAAGTTCGCGCTCTTCGCGAGCGCGGCCTCGTCCATGTACAGGCGCTTGCTGATCTCGATCTGCAGGCTGTGCCGGCCCGCCTTCGGATCCGAATAGGCGCGCACCAGCTCCACGCCCTTGTAAGGATCGTTCACCTTGACCGAGTAGCCCATCCCGGACAGCATCCGGCGCACCCGTTCCGTGAACGCCGGTTCGCAGCTGGTGCCGTCGCGGTCGCCGAGGACGAAATCGGCGCGCACGTTGCCCTCGCCGTCCTCGCTCTGCTTGCCGGCGGTGCTGCGCATGGAATGGCAATTGATGTGCCAGACCTTGCCGAACCGATTCACCGAGGCGTCGAGCAGCCGGCGCAGGGCGGCGTGGTACGGCGCGTGGCAGCGCTCGATGCGCGCGCGCACCGATTCCGGCGACAGACGGCGCGCATAGATGGGCCGGCCATCCTCCAGCGTGCGCCACAGCAGCGCCTTGCCGAGTTTCGCCTTGCCGCTGGGCACGTATTCCCAGGGCCAGGGCCCGTCGATCAGGTCCAGGTCCACGTCGCCGGCATGCCGGTTCGGG
>DASTTC010000313.1:0-6352 GCA_035760345.1 Burkholderiales bacterium
CTACCATTTCGAGGTGGTATGCAACGAGTCGGCGCGCGGCGTGATGGACGTCGCGCTCGAGTCCGGGCTGCCGGTGGGCAACGGCATCCTCACCACCAACGACGAGGCGCAGGCGAACGCGCGCCTCGACAAGGGCGCCGAAGCCGTACGCGTGGCGGTCGAAATGGGAAAACTGCGGGCGACATTGCGGGTGGGCGCGCATGAAAACCGCTAAGCGCCAGGCGCGCGAGATCGCGTTGCAGGCGCTTTATGCCTGGCAGATTTCCGGTGGCGATCCGGTGGAGGAGGCGCGCTCGAACGAGGACTTCGGCAAGATCGACGCCAAGTTCGTCGAAGCCCTGCTGCGCGGCGTGCTGAACCGCAGCGCCGAGCTCGAGCAGATCATCACGCCGCACCTCGACCGGCAGTTCAAGAAGCTCTCGCCGATCGAGCGTGCGATCCTCTATATCGGCGCCTACGAGCTGGAGTCGCACCCGCAGACGCCGTTCAAGGTGGTGCTGAACGAGGCGATCGAGCTGGGCAAGAGCTTCGGCGCGACCGACGGCCACCGCTTCGTCAACGGCGTGCTGGAGAAGATCGCAGTCGCGCTGCGGCCCGAAGAGGTCGCGCGGACCCGAACCAACGTCTGAGGGGTACGGGGGAGGCTCCCCTGTCCATGCCTTCCGAATTCGAGATCATCCGCAGGCATTTCTCGCGACCGGCGCACCATACGCTGCTCGGGGGCGGCGACGACGCGGCGCTGCTCGCGCCCGTGCCGGGCATGGCGCTCGCGGTGTCCACCGACCTGCTGCTCGAAGGGCGGCATTTCGCCAAAGGCGCCGAGCCGCGCGCGCTCGGGCACAAGTCGCTCGCGGTGAACCTTTCGGACATGGCGGCGATGGGCGCAACGCCCCGCTGGGCCACGCTCGCGCTGGCGCTGCCCGCGCCGGACGAAGATTGGCTCGCCGCATTTGCGCAGGGCTTCTACGATCTCGCCGGGCGCTTCGACGTGGACCTGGTCGGCGGCGACACCACACGCGGACCGCTCGCCGTTTGCGTGACCATTCTGGGCGAAGTGCCCGAGGGCCTCGCGCTGTTGCGCGGTGGGGCGCGCCCGGGCGACGACATCTGGGTATCGGGAAGCCTGGGCGGTGCGGCCTATGCGCTGGTCGAGCCCGGCGACGCGCGCGCGGCGCAGCGCCTGCACACCCCCGAGCCGCGCGTGGCGCTGGGCGAGCGCCTGCGCGGCCTCGCCAGCGCGGCGATCGACGTCTCCGACGGGTTCGCGCAGGACCTCGGCCACATCCTCGAGCGCTCGGGCGTCGGCGCGCTGGTGCACTACGAGCGTCTGCCGAAGTTTCCCGTCGCCGACCCCGAGCTGCAGCAGCGCTGCGCGCTCGCCGGCGGCGACGATTACGAGCTCGCGTTCACCGCGCCGCAATCGGCGCGCGCATCGATCGAGCCGCTGGCCGAAGCGCTCGGCGTGGCGCTGACCCGCGTGGGCTCGATCCAGCCCGGCGAGGGTCGCCTCCAGATCCTGGATGCGGGCGGCGATCCGCTGCGCCTGCACGCCGGGTTCGACCACTTCGCATGATCGTTTTTCGTCCCCGCGCGAAGTTCGTGTTCACGCATCCGGCGCACTTCATCGCGTTCGGCTTCGGCGCGGGCCTGTCGCCCTTCGCGCCGGGCACCGCCGGCACGCTGGTCGCCTTTCCGCTGTGGTGGCTGATCGGCGGCGCCTACTCGCTGCCGGTGCTGTTCGGCATCCTGGCGTTCCTGTTCGCGCTCGGCGTGTGGGCCTGCGCCATTACGGGCCGTCACCTGGGCATCGCCGACCACGGCGCCATGTGCTGGGACGAGGTGGTCGCCTTCCTCCTGGTGCTGGCGATCGCGCCCGCGGAACCGGCGTGGCAGGCGGCGGCGTTCTTCCTGTTCCGTGCCTTCGATGTGGTGAAGCCGCCGCCGATCCGGCAGCTGGAGCGGCGCATGAAGGGAGGCTTCGGCGTCATGTTCGACGACATCCTCGCGGCGGGCTACACGCTGCTGGTGCTCGCGCTCGCCAAGCGGTTCCTGTTGCCATGAACGCGCTTGCACGCAAGGTCGGCGACGCGCTGCAGTCGCGCGGCCTCAAGCTCGTCACCGCCGAGTCCTGCACCGGCGGCTGGGTGGCGATGGCGCTCACCGCCATCGCCGGCAGCTCGGACTGGTTCGAGCGCGGCTACGTGACCTACTCCAACGAGGCCAAGCACGAGGCGCTGGGCGTGTCCGCGGACACGCTGCAATGCCATGGCGCAGTGAGCGAGCAAACCGCGCGCGAGATGGCGGCCGGCGCGCTCGCGCGCTCGCATGGGCAGGTCGCGCTCGCCATCACCGGCGTCGCCGGGCCCACGGGCGGCTCTGCGGACAAGCCCGTCGGCACGGTGTGCTTCGCCTGGGCCGACGGGAGTAAGATCCTGAGCGAGACGAGGCGCTTCGACGGCGACCGGGAAAGCGTGCGCCGCCAGTCCGTCGTCCACGCCCTGCATGGGGTACTGGAGTTGCTGTGAGCCAGGTCCGTGCCGCCGCCGTGGCGGGCATGTTCTACCCGCGCGACGCGCGGGCGCTGGAAAGAGACGTCGCCGATCTGCTCGACGGCGTGGAAAATCTCGCGCCGCGCTTCGGCCACCCCAAGGCGCTCATCGTTCCGCATGCAGGCTATGTCTACTCCGGTCCGGTGGCGGCCCGCGCCTACGACGAGCTGGGCGCGGCGCGCGGCATCGTCAAGCGCGTAGTGCTGCTGGGACCCGTGCACCGCGTGCCGGTGCGCGGCCTCGCGCTGCCCGGGTCGGACGCATTCGCGACGCCGCTCGGACGCGTGCCGGTGGATGCCGAGGCCGTACAGATGCTCGCGCCCTTCCGGCAAGTGGTGACCAGCCCGGAGGCGCATGCCCAGGAGCATGCGCTCGAGGTGCAGCTGCCCTTCCTGCAGAAGATGCTGGGCGAGTTCGCGCTCGTGCCGCTCGCGGTGGGCGATGCGCGGCCGCAGGAGGTGCGCGAGGTGATCGAGCGGCTGTGGGGCGGGCCGGAGACGCTGTTCGTGATCTCGACCGACCTGTCGCACTACCACGCGTACGACGAGGCGCGCGCCATCGACCGCGCGACGCTCTCGCGCATCGCCGCTTTTGGCACCGACATCAATCACGAGGAGGCCTGCGGCGCGACGCCGCTGAACGGCTTTCTCGCCGTCGCCAGGGCGCGCGGCCTGTCGATCCGGTTGCTCGGCGCCTGCAACTCCGGCGACACCGCCGGGGGCAAGGATCGCGTGGTGGGTTACTCGGCGTTCGCGCTCTACGAAGGCGAGCGCGCGTCGCTGCAGGATACGGGCGATACGCTGCTGGGCATCGCGCGCGGCGCCATCGGCCACGGCCTGGGCCTCGCTGGCGAGCCGCCGCGCACCGACACCGCGCCGTGGCTCGCGCGCCCCGGGGCCACGTTCGTCTCGCTGCACCTGGAGGGAAAGCTGCGCGGCTGCATCGGCAGCCTCGCCGCGAGCCGGCCGCTCGGAGTGGACGCAGCCGCCAATGCGCTCGCCGCGGCGTTGCGCGATCCACGCTTCGCGCCGCTCACGCCGCCGGAGTGGGCGCGCTGCTCGCTGCAGGTGTCGGTGCTCTCGGCGGCCAAGCCGCTGCAGTTCGCCGACGAGACAGAGCTCCTCGCGCAGCTGCGGCCCGGCGAGGACGGCGTAATCCTCGAGCACGAAGGCAAGCGTGGCACCTTCTTGCCGCAGGTCTGGGAAGGATTGCCGGACAAGCGCAAGTTCCTTGAAGAGCTGATGCGCAAGGCGGGCATCCCGGTCGATACGCGCCTCGCGCGCTGCAAACTGTGGCGCTACCGCGTGATCAAGTGGCAACAGCCGGCCCCGCACTAGAGACCTCGTACCCGGGGCGCTGGTGGCACGCGCTGGCGGACGGGCGCATCCAGTGCGACCTGTGCCCGCGCGACTGCCGCTTGCACGAAGGGCAGCGGGGACTTTGTTTCGTGCGCAAGATGGAAGGCGGGCGCATGGTGCTCACCACCTATGGCCGCTCCTCGGGGTTTTGCGTCGATCCGATCGAGAAAAAGCCGCTCAACCAGTTCTATCCCGGCACCTCGGTGCTCTCGTTCGGCACCGCGGGCTGCAACCTCGCCTGCAAGTTCTGCCAGAACTGGGACATCTCCAAGTCGAAGGAGATGGACCGGCTGCAGGATACGGCCGCGCCGGGGACGATCGCCCAGGCGGCGGTGCAGCTCGGCTGCAAGTCGGTGGCCTACACCTACAACGACCCGGTGATCTTCGCCGAGTACGCGATGGACATCGCCGACGCCTGCCGTGCGCAGGGCGTGAAGAACGTGGCGGTGACCGCGGGCTACATTCATGCCGAGGCACGGCGCGAGTTTTACGCCAAGATGGACGCGGCGAACGTGGACCTGAAGGCTTTCACCGAGGACTTCTACTTCAAGCTGTGCGGCGCGCATCTCGCGCCGGTGCTGGAGACGCTGGTGTATTTGGTGAAGGAAACCGAGGTGTGGACCGAGATCACCACGCTCCTCATCCCGCGAAAGAACGATTCGGATGCAGAGTTGGAGGCGGGGTCGAAGTGGATCATGCAAAACCTCGGGCCGGACGTGCCGCTGCATTTCACCGCCTTCCATCCCGACTGGAAGATGACGGATGTCGAGGCGACGCCGCCAGCGACGCTCACGCGGGCGCGCGAGATTGCGCTGCGCGCCGGCCTGCGCTACGTCTATACGGGCAACGTGCACGACGAAGGCGGCGGCAGCACCTTCTGCCCGTCGTGCGGCGAGGCGGTGATCGTGCGCGACTGGTACCGGATCAACCTCTACCGCCTGTCGGAGGGCGGGGCGTGCCTCTCGTGCGGCGCGCAGGTGCCCGGTCGCTACCAGAAGTTCGGCAAGCCGTTCGGGCCTAAACGCATCCCGGTGAGGCTCGCCGCGCCCCTATAATTCTCGCCATGCGCGAGAACGCCGTGAAAAAGAAACTCGCCGCCGGCGGCAACGCCTTCGGCTCCATGGTCTTCGAGTTCTTCACCCCCGGCGTGCCGCGGCTGATGAAGAACGCGGGCGCCGAGTACGTGATGTACTGCATGGAGCACACCGGCGCCTCCTTCGAAACGATGAAAGTGCAATTCGCGCTGTGCCGGGCCCTGGGCGTGGTGCCGCTGGTGCGCGTGCCGGGCACCGAGTACGACTTCATCGCCCGCGCGCTCGACATTGGAGCGCTCGGCATCATGGTGCCGCTGGTCAACGACGCCGAGCAGGCGAAGTTCATCGTTTCCTCGACGCGCTACCCGCCCGCCGGTGGCCGGCGCGGCGCGGCGTTCGGCTTTGCGCACGACGACTACGAAGGCGGCGACGTGGTGGAGAAGATGACGATGATCCACGACCGGACGCTGGTCATCGCCATGATCGAAACGAAGCAGGGCCTGGAGAACGTGGATGCGATCGCCGCGGTGCCGGGCGTCGACGTGCTCTGGCTCGGGCACTTCGACATGAGCAATTTCCTCGGCATCCCGGGGCAGTTTTCGCATCCGATGTTCCAGGACGCGATCCGCAAGATCATCGGCGCCGCGAAGAAGCACGGCAAGGCGGCGGGCTACATGGCGGCGAGCACGGCGCTTGGCAAGGAGTACCTCGGCCACGGTTTCCGCATGCTCGCCACCGGCACCGACCAGGGCATGCTGCAGGAGGCGACGCGCGCGATGCTCGAGGGGATGAAGCAATGAGCTTCAAGGTCGGCATCACCAGCGACATCCTGGATGCCAAGAGCGAGCCGGTGTTCGGGCGTGAGCCGCTCAAGGCCTTCGACGTACCCGGCCTGGAACTGGAATGGCTGCCGAAGGGCCTGCGCGAGGTTACCGCGGAGCACGCTGCGAAGTACGACGCGCTCTACGTGAATTCGCCGAAAGTCCCGGCCGCCGCGGTCGCGGGCAAGGACCTGCGTTTGAAGGTCGTCTCGCGTCACGGCGTGGGCTACGACAGCGTGGACGTGCCGGCGATGAGCGCGGCGGGCGTGCTGGTTTGCAATACGCCGAACGCGGTGCCGCGGCCAGTGGCGACGATGGCGCTCACGTTCGTCCTGGCGCTGGCGCAGAAGCTCTTCGCCAAGGACCGGATGACCAGGGAAGGGCGTTGGAACGATCGCGTGGAGCACATGGGCATGGGCCTCACCGGGCGCACGCTGGGCGTGGTGGGGGCGGGGCGGATCGGGAAGGAGCTCCTGCGCATGGCGAAGGTGTTCGACCTGAAGCTCCTCGCCGCGGATCCGTATGCGGAGGAGCTGGAGCTTGCCTACATCGGCGCGAAGAGAGTGCCGCTCGAGACGCTGATGGCCGAG
>DASTTC010000314.1:0-3534 GCA_035760345.1 Burkholderiales bacterium
CTCAACTGGGCCGGCGCGACCCGCTGGCCGTACGCAGCTCCTCCGCGACCAGCTGGCTCGCCGGGGCTTGCTGATGCCACAGAACCATGAGAACGATTAGCTTCAGCTGATCGAGCGAAAGCGCTTCACCGGCCGCGGCCAGCGCGCGCTCGATGATGTGCTCGCGATCCTGCGGAGAGAGGATGCCGGAGTGCTCCAGGTACATGAGGAAACCCCGGCACTCGACGTCGAGCACGGCGAGCTCCTTCGGCGCATACATGCGAAACGCCGTGCTGCGTTCCGGCAAGGGCGCGAGCGAACGCTGCGGCGCGCGCGCCACGCCCGCAAGCCAGGTCAGCGCGGCGCTGATCTCAACCTCGTCGAACCCTGCGGCAGACAGCTTGCGCGCGACCCGCCCGGGGTCCTGCGAGACATCGGCTTGCCGGCAGTTCTCGAACACGAAAACGAGGATCTCGAACATGTTGTTGTTCTCCTGGGTGAACCTCATTCAAGCCGTTGATACATGCCTCCGGGAAGCGCGGCCACTTGTCCGGCGAGTTCAAGCCGCAGCAGGCCGGCGCTGACCTGCTCCGCGGACAACCCTGTCCGCGTGCACAGAGAATCGATATCCACGGGATCGAAACCCAGAAGCGGCAGTAACGTTTCTTCGTTCTGGTCCGCCGCGGGTGACTTGTGCCCACCCTGTGCACCGGGGGGGCGGAACGCCGCGAGCTCGGCAAGCACGTCCTCTGCCGACTCGACAAGCTTGGCGCCCTGT
The DNA here is from genome assembly GCA_035760345.1 of Burkholderiales bacterium. Classification (GTDB taxonomy): domain Bacteria; phylum Pseudomonadota; class Gammaproteobacteria; order Burkholderiales; family SG8-39; genus JAABQT01. The sequence goes on from DASTTC010000314.1 coordinate 758, forward strand.
TTGATGAGCGCATGGCAGCCCTTGGACAACGGCGAGTGGATGGATCCCGGCACCGCGAACACTTCGCGACCCTGATCCAGCGCGGCGCGTGCGGTGATGAGCGAGCCCGACGCAAGGGCGGCCTCGATCACCAGGCAACCCTGCGCAAGGCCGCTGATCAATCGGTTGCGGCGCGGGAAGTGATGCGCGACGGCCGTGCTGCCTAGCGGGAACTCCGAAAGTAGCAGCCCTGACTGGGCAATTCGAGCCGCCAGCTCCGCGTTCTGGCGCGGATAGACGACGTCCACACCAGTGCCGAGAACGGCAATGGTCGAACCTTGAGCCGCAAGGCCGCCGCAATGTGCCGCGGCATCTATGCCCATGGCGAGTCCCGAAACGATCGCAAACCCGGCTTCGCTGAATGCCCGGGCGAACTGCTCGGCATTGCGCGCGCCTTGTGCTGTGGCATTTCGGCTGCCCACGATCGCCAGGGCAGGACGCACGAGCAGTTCGAGCCTGCCCACGGCGTAAAGCAGCGCGGGAGGGTCGGGAATCTCGAGCAGCAGGCCGGGATAAGCAGTGTCGGCCAGGGTGACGACCGCATGGCCAGGCGCCTCGGCCCAGCGCAGGGCGCGCTCCACAGCGGGTGCCGTTTCCTTGGATCGCAGGAGAGCGGCTGCCGCGGACCCAACCACGCTCTCGAGCTGTTTGCTCGGCGCGGAAAGAACGCTTTCAGGTAGACCGAACCTGCCGAGCAGGTTGCGAATTGAAGTAGCGCCGAGGCCTGGCGTAAGGGTGAGCTGCAACCAGCTCGCCAGACCCGGTTCGACGGTCATTCGGGGGGCACGATGCCTGACGATCGGCCCTCGACGAAGGCTCGGTCAAGGTGTCTGGACGACATCCAGCGGGTTGACCGGCCGGGATATGCGCATGACCAGAGCGTACGAAACCCGATCGTAGATACGGAACACGAACGCGAGCCCGTAGCGCTCGTCGGGCAGCTTGAAGGTCATCGATTTGCCGCTGGTCCTGGCCGATGCATCCGCGATGAGCGGTCCCGGTCGGTACAGCGCAAACACGTGACCCACTTCGACGCCGTCGGCACGACCCCGGTTCAAGGTGATGATCGATTGCGGGCCTGCCTCGCCCACCTTGCCAAGGCCGCCATAGATGCCCATGACGCGGCCCTGCATGAAGACAGCGGGCGCGTGCGGCGCGTACTTCGGGACCTCCGGAACGCCCACGGGAAGCAGCTTGTCGCCGGTGCCGACTTCCTGGGTTACGGTTGTAAGCTGGACGGTGGATGGGTCGCCCGAGCGTGTTACACGCGCTGTGCCAAGGTAAATGGCCTCGTATCCGAGGGTGACATTGGTGTCTGGATCGACCAGTGCCTTGCCGCGACGATAGACGAACCAATTCTCTTCCTTGGAATCCCCCATGCCGCGCACGTACGCGCGGTTGCCTGCTTCGATGATGACGCGATTTTCTTCTGTGGCGATGATGGTCGGTGCGTTGTCCAGCCCGTCGGGCTCGATGACCAGGGGTCGAGACAGGAACGGCTCGATGGCGCTCGGCGGAATGCTCGGGATCGCATCGCGCGCAGAGGATTCGGCGCGGATGCGCGGCGAGAGTTTTACCGTACCCACGACGCCACCCGCGTCGAGGCCGCGCTGGCCTGGCGCACCACGATCGCCGGCTTCGGAGCCTGCAGTACCCACTGCACCCGAAGGTCTGCCGTCCGAGCCCGCGATGGACAATGTACCGCTCACGCGATCGAGCACGATCACGTCACCCGGGTAAATCCAGTGCGGGTTGCGGATTTGCTCGCGATTGAAGTTCCAGATCTCGGGCCAGCGCCACGGCGAATCCGTGAAGCGCTCCGAGATGCCCCATAGGGTGTCGCCCCGTACAACAACATAGCGATCCGGAGCATCCGTCTTGAACGCGAGGGGGGTCTGCGGAATCTGCGCCAGGGCCGTGATCGAGACCAGGCCGGACAGGACAAAAACGAGCGCTGTGATAGACTTACGCAATTGGTCGTGCATGGTGCCCCCGAACCTTATCCGAGTTCCCGGGCTGGCTTGAAAAGCCCCTTTGCCATCCAAATGTAGCACAAACGGCCAAGTGTTTAACCGGTGCCTTAGATTCTGCATCTAATTTATTCAATTTGCAACGCTATTTGCCTTTCCGATGGCCCTGCTGAACATACTGCGTTACCCTGACGCCCGCCTACACAAGACGGCTGCCCCGGTCACGGTATTCGACGAGGCGCTGAAAAGACTCGTGCAGGATATGGCCCAGACCATGTACGCCGCCCCAGGGGTGGGGCTGGCGGCAACCCAGGTCGATGTACACAAGCAAGTGATCGTCGTCGATGTATCGGAGCGGCAGGATTCGCTGGTGGTCCTGGTGAATCCCGAGATCGTGGAAGCTTCTGGAATATCCGACATCGAGGAAGGCTGTCTTTCCGTGCCAGGCGTCTATGACATCGTCGAGCGTGCGGAGCGCGTCAAGGTGCGCGCCTACGATCAGAACGGCAATCCCTTCACGCTCGAGGCGCAGGGCTTACTGGCAGTTTGCATCCAGCACGAAATGGATCACCTCAAAGGCAAGGTGTTCGTCGAACACCTCTCGCAGCTCAAGCAGCAGCGGGTGCGCGCAAAGCTCGCCAAGCAGCTGCGCAAGAGCGCCTGAGGCGCTCGTTCGCGGGCGCCTAGTACCTTCCTGCGCCTCGTCTTCGCGGGTACCCCAGAATTCGCAGAGCGCGCACTCGCCGCTCTGCTCGATGCGGGGCACGC
>DASTTC010000315.1:0-5656 GCA_035760345.1 Burkholderiales bacterium
GGCCAGCCGGGCGAGATCTGCATCAAGGGCCCGCAGGTGATGAAGGGCTACTGGCAGCGCCCGGAAGAAACGGCGAAGGCGATCGACTCGGGCGGCTTCCTGCACACGGGCGACATCGGCATCATGGACGACGAGGGCTACATCCGCATCGTCGATCGCAAGAAGGACATGATCCTGGTCTCGGGCTTCAACGTGTACCCGAACGAGATCGAGCAGGTGGTGGCGATGCACCCGGGCGTGCTGGAAGTGGCGGCGATCGGCGTGCCCGACGAGCACTCGGGCGAGGTGCCCAAGCTGTTCATCGTCAAGAAGGACCCGGCGCTCACGGCGGATGCCGTGCTGGCGTTCTGCAAGGAACAGCTCACCGGCTACAAGCGCCCCAAGCACGTCGAATTCCGTACCGAGCTGCCGAAAACCAACGTCGGCAAAATCCTGCGCCGCGCCCTGCGCGACGAGAAGAAGTAAATAGGGACAGTCCCTATTTTTCTCATTTGCGACTGGTTCGCAAATGAGAAAAAGGGGGACTGTCCCCTTTTAAATGGTCAAGGGCCTCGTCTGGCTTGGCATCGCCATCGCCTCATGGGGGGCGATGTTCTCCGTGGCGAAGCGCACGCTGCCGGTGCTCGATGCGTTTTTCCTCGGCTCGGTGCGCTATGCCTTCGGCGTGCTGATCTTCATCGCCATCCTGTGGGTGGCCGAAGGCCGCCAGGCGCTGCGTTACGGCGGGCGAGCGCTGCCCGCGTCGCTGTACGGCCTGGTAGGCTTCTGCGGCTTCAACCTACTCGTATGGTGGGGACTTTTCTACACGCGTCCCGAGCACGCAGCGATCATCATGGCGCTGCAAACGCCGATGGCCGCGATCGCGGTGTGGCTCACGCAGGGAAAGCGGCCCGCGCCTTTCACCGTCGGCTGCGTCGCCGCGGCGATCGGTGGCGTGGTGCTGGTGGTGACCAAAGGCAGCCTCACCGGCGTGTTCGCCGGCGGCTCGCTCCTTGGCGACCTGCTCGTCTTTCTCGGCGCGGTGAGCTGGGTGATCTACACCATGGCGGGATGGCATTTCCAGGGATGGTCGCCGCTGCGCATGACGGTGCTCACTGCGATTCCGGGCGCGGTCGGCCTTGTCACGATCAATGCGGCGGTCATCGGCCTGGGCTTTGCGGAACTGCCGACCTTCGATGCCGTGTGGTCGGTGAGATGGCAGCTCGCCTACTTCATCGTTTTCACGGTGGTGCTCGGCGTGCTCGGCTTCAACAACGGCGTCAAGTTCCTCGGCGCGCTGAACACCATGCTGATGCTGAATCTCATCCCGGTTATCGTGTTTTCCATCGAAGCGCGGCTCGGCCGGCGCTACGAGGCGATCGAGCTGGTAGGTGCGGCCATGGTGATCGGGGCGCTGGTGGCGAACAACCTGTACATGAGGCGGCAGGCGCGCGGCTAGGAAGCCCGTCGCGGCGATTTTTGGCAATCTCTTTCCCAGATGCCTCGGACCCTGTCTTCAGCGAAATCATGAGCTTGCGCACGACGATGATTTTCGTGTCCTCCGGGACGCTTGCCGCGCGTCGAGGGGTGACGAACAATCGCAGCGTCACGCAAGCCAAGGGCCCGATGAACGTCCTGATCGTCGACGACCACCCGATGGTGGTCGAGTACCTCTCCGCCGCGGTCGCGAAAGCGCTGCCGGAGGCCGTCTTGCGCACCGCGGGGACCCTGGCCATGGGCCTGGAGATCGCGCGCGACCACCCGCTCGACCTGGCGCTGCTCGACCTGGGCCTGCCCGGCCTGGACGGCATCGACTCGGTGCTGCGCTTTCGCCAGGCCTGTCCGGAAGTTCCGGTGCTGGTCGTGTCTTCCAACGACGATCGCGATTCGATCACCGGCGTGCTCGCGGTGGGGGCGGCGGGCTTCGTGCCGAAGAGCGCGGGGGTGAAAGTGCTGCTCAACGCCCTGCGCCTGGTGGTGGAGGGCGGGCGCTACATCCCGCCGGAGCTGCTGGGCGCTGCGCCGGCGCCCGCACGGGCGCGGGACCGGTCGGAAGACGCCCTGACCGACCGCCAGCGCGAAGTCCTCGCCTGCCTGCTCAAGGGCCACAGCAACGCGCGCATCGCGGACGAGCTCCGCATCACCGAGGCCACGGTGAAGCAGCACGTGCATGCGGTGTATGCGGCGTTCGGGGTGGCGGGGCGGGTGGAGCTGATCCTGGCGGTGAACGAGCGGAGAAGCGCGTAGGCGGTTGGGGTTACGCTCACTAGGGACAGTCCCTATTTAGCCAGCCGCCGGATCTGGTCCGACTCGAAGGTATCCGCCGGCAGGTCTTGCTCCGCCGCCTTGAGCATCGCCGCGGCGACGAGGTCGGCATGGATCGGCCGGTACTTGCCAAGGAGCGGCCCGAGCAACGCGCCCGCGACCAATCCCACCTGCTCGCCGAGCCGCGCTTCCTGCCGCGGGCCCGAGAGCAGCGAAGGCCTGAAGAGGTACACCCTGGGCACGCCCGAAGCGCGCACCGCGGCTTCCATCTCGCCCTTCACGCGGTTGTAGAACACGCGCGACGCGCTGTTCGCGCCGAGCGCGGAGACGACCAGGAAGCGCTTCGCGCCGCCGCGCGCCGCGGCGCGCGCCAGCGCCACCGGATAGTCGAAGTCCACGCGCCGGAATGCCGCCTGCGATCCCGCGACGCGGATCGTGGTGCCGAGGCAGCAATAGACGTCGTCGGCCGCGATGCGCCGCTCGTCCAGCCGCGCGAAGTCGATGACGCTCGTCGTGAGCTTCGGGTGCGTCCTGCCGAGGTCGCGTCGCGCGAGGAGCTCGACGCTGGCGTAGGAGAACGAGGCGAGCAGGCGCTCGAGGAGAAACGACCCCACCAGCCCCGTCGCCCCGGCCAGAAGTGCCGTACGCGGGGCGGCGGCCGAACCGGCTTCGCTCAAATGAGAAAAATGGGGACTGTCCCCATTTAGCCGTGCGCGCGGATGAACTCGCGCACGCGCGGGTAGATGATCTCCCGCCACTTCCTGCCGCTGAAGATGCCGTAGTGACCCACGCGCGGGGCGAGGAAGTGCTGGCGGCGCGCTTTCGGGATGTTGAGGCACAGCAGGTGCGCGGCTTCGGTCTGGCCGTTGCCGGAGATGTCGTCGAGCTCGCCCTCGATCGTGAGCAGCGCGGTGTCGCGGATGGTCTGCGGGCGCACCAGGCGCTCGCCCACGAACATGCGCCCCTTGGGCAGCGCGAAGTGCTGGAATACGGCGGCCACCGTGTCGAGGTAATACTCGGCCGGCAGGTCGAGCACCGCGTTGTATTCGTCGTAGAACTCGCGGTGGCGGTCGGCCGATTCGTCGTCGCCCTCCACCAGGTGGTCGAAGTAATCCCAGTGCGCGTTCAGGTGGCGGTCCGGATTCATGGCGACGAACCCGAGGTGCTGCAGGAACCCCGGGTACACGCGCCGGTTGTAGCCCGGGTACTTGGCCGGCACGCGCTGGATGACGTGCCGCTCGAACCACGACAGCGGCCGCGTCGTGGCGAGGTTGTTGACGGAGGTCGGGCTCTTTCTCGCATCGATCGGGCCGCCCATCATCACCATCGACTTCGGTGCATGCGGCTCGCCGCTTTCGGCCATCAGCGCGATGGCGCAGAGCACCGGCACGGTGGGCTGGCACACGGACATCACGTGCAAGTCGGGCGACAGCAACCGGATGAACTCCTGCACGTACGCCACGTAGTCGGCGAGGTGGAACGGGCCGGCCGCGAGCGGCACCAGGCGCGCATCCACCCAGTCGGTGATCCACACGTCGTGCTCGGCGAGGAGTGTGCGCACCGTGTCGCGCAGCAACGTCGCGTGATGGCCCGAGAGCGGCGCGACCACGAGGACCTTGGGCGCGGCGCGGGTGCGCGGCGTCGTGGGCGTGAAATGCAGCAGCTTGCAAAAGGGCTTGTCCAGCGCGATGTCCATGTGCGCGTCGGCGATCCGCCACTCGGGCTTTTCGTAGCGCTGCGTGACGCGCAGGAACAGGTCGTTCGAGGCGGCGAGCTTGCGCGCGAGCGGCGCTTCCGCCCAGGGCATGAAGGGATACGAGAGCCAGCCCCGCTGTGCTTCCGCGAGGAGCCGGTAAGGCGTAAGCCATGCGTGCTGCGCTTCGAACAGGCTGTAGAGCATTCAGCGCTCCCCATGCCGTGGTAACCGGTTGGTTATAGCAGAATTGCGGCACTGCCGCAGTGGTCGAAATCACGTAGAGACCGTATCCTTTCGCCGTGCAGATCCTGCTCCGGGTGCTGTTCGCCGCGGTGGCGCTCGCCGCGATGGGGGCGGGCGCCGCCTATTTGTACCTGCGGCAGTCCTTGCCGCAGGTCGAGGGCGAGGTCCGCGTGGCGGGCCTCGCCAAGCCAGCCGAAGTGCTGCGCGACGCCTATGGCGTGCCGCACATCTATGCGCAAAGCCTCGCCGATGCGGCTCACGCGCTCGGCTATGTGCATGCGCAGGACCGGCTGTGGCAAATGGAAGTCAACCGGCGCACCGCGGCCGGGCGCCTGTCGGAGGTCTTCGGGCCGAGCGGCCTGGAGGCGGACCGCTTCCTGCGCACGCTGGGCGTGCGCCGCTCGGCCGAAGCGAATGTGAAGCATCTCGACGTGCAAACGCGCGGCCTGCTCGAGGCCTACGCGGCGGGCGTCAACGCCTTCCTCGATACCGATCCGGTGCTGCCGGTGGAGTTCTGGCTCACCGGCGCCAGGCCCGAGCCCTGGACGCCCGCCGATTCGCTGGGCTGGATCAAGATGATGGCCTGGGACCTCGGCGGCAACTGGAAAAACGAGCTTCTGCGCATGCGCCTGGCGAAAACCCTGCCGCTTGCGCGCATCCACGAATTCCTCCCGCCTTATCCCGGCGAAACCCACCCGCCGCTCCCCGACCTTCGCCGCCTCTACGGCAGCATGGAACGCGAGGGCGTGCGCCTTGCAAATAGGGACAGTCCCCATTTTTCTCATTTGCAAATGAGAAAAATGCGGACTGTCCCTATTGATGAACCCGAGGGCCTGGGCTCGAACAACTGGGTGGTGTCGGGTGCCAAGAGCACCACGGGCAAGCCGCTGCTCGCCAACGACCCGCACCTCGGGCTGACGGCGCCCGTGGTGTGGTACTTCGCACACATCAGCGCACCGGGGCTCGAGGCGATCGGCGCGACGCTGCCGGGCGTGCCGGCGATCGTGCTCGGGCGCAATTCACATTTCGCCTGGGGCTTCACCAACACTGGTCCCGATGTGCAGGATCTTTACATCGAGCGCCTGGACGGCGCGGGCGACTACCTTACGCCGCAAGGACCGCAGCCCTTCAAGCTCATCGACGAGGTGATCAAGGTGAAGGGCGGCGACGACGTGCGCCTGCAGGTGCGCGTCTCGCGCCACGGGCCGGTGATCTCGGACGTCTCGCGCATGGCGCAGGACGCCGTGCCGCGCGGGCACGTCCTGGCGATGCAATGGACCGCGCTGCGCGAGGACGACCTCACCCTGCAGTCGGCGATGAAGATCGCCCGCGCGCAAGACTGGCCGGGCTTCATCAACGCGCTGCGCGACTTCCATTCGCCGCAGCAGAACGCGGTGTACGCCGACCTCGAGGGCAACATCGGCTTCGTCGCCGCGGGTCGCGTGCCGCTGCGAAAGCCCGACAACGACCTGA
>DASTTC010000316.1:0-2172 GCA_035760345.1 Burkholderiales bacterium
GCTTGGCGGCGACGGCGTGGTACAGCGCGGTCACGCCGTCGTCGTTGAAGCGTGCGGCGATGGTGCCGAACACCGGCATCGCGTCGGGCGACGCGCTGAACGCCTGGCGATTGCGCTGCATCTGCTTTCTCACGTCGCGCAGCGCATCCTCGGCCCCACGGCGGTCGAACTTGTTGATGGCGACAAAGTCGGCGTAATCCAGCATGTCGATTTTCTCGAGCTGGCTCGCCGCGCCGAACTCCGGCGTCATCACGTACAGCGTCGCGTCGGCGAGCGGCACGATCGCCGCGTTGCCCTGGCCGATGCCGGAGGTCTCGGCGATGATCAGGTCGTAGCCCGCGGCGCGGCAGGCGGCGATGGCATCCGGCAGGCAGCGCGCGATCTCCGCGTTCGAGTCGCGCGTGGCGAGCGAGCGCATGAACGTTTGCGTCCCGCCGATGGCATTCATGCGGATGCGGTCCCCGAGCAGCGCGCCGCCGGTCTTCTTGCGCGTCGGGTCGACCGACAGGATGGCGATGCGCAGCCGATCCTGCTGGTCGAGGCGAAAGCGCCGCACCAGCTCGTCAGTGAGCGAGCTCTTGCCCGCGCCGCCTGTCCCGGTGATGCCGAGCACGGGCGCGGGATGGGCTTGGGCAGCCTGCTCGAGACCCGTCTTGTCCTTGAACTCGCCGAGCTCGAGGGCGGTGATCACCTGGGCCAGCGCGCGCGCATCGGCCTTCGCCAGGTGCTTGGGCGCATGCTGTGCCGGATCGAAGTCGCAGCGCGCCAGCATGTCGTTGATCATCCCCTGCAGGCCCATCTTCTGCCCGTCTTCGGGCGAGTAGATGCGCGCCACCCCCGCCGCCTGCAGTGCGGCGATCTCCTCGGCGACGATCACCCCGCCGCCGCCGCCGAATACCTGGATGTGCGCGCCGCCCCGCTCGCGCAGCAGCTCGACCATGTACTTGAAATACTCGAGGTGACCGCCCTGGTAGGAGGACACGGCGATGCCCTGCACGTCTTCCTGCAGCGCCGCGCTCACCACGTCCTCCACCGAGCGGTTGTGCCCGAGGTGGATCACTTCCGTGCCGGACGCCTGCAGGATCCGGCGCATGATGTTGATCGACGCGTCGTGCCCGTCGAACAGGCTCGCCGCGGTGACGAAACGGATCTTGTGCCGGGCCTTGTAGACGAGGCTTTTGGATTCGGACAGGTCGGTCATCGGCAGGGCGAGCCTAGTTGACGTTTACGTAAACGTCAATCCTGGATCCGCGGGTCCGTCGCATCCACGAGCCGCCGCATCGCCGCGAACACATCCTCGCAGGTGCGCTTCTCCCCGGGGCCCGACTCGCGCACGGTCTGGGCGAAAACCTCCTCCCGGATCGGATTGAGCGCGCCGGCGCTGCTGGCGGCAATCTGCACGTCGCAGGCGCGCTGCAGCGTCCACAGCAGCATGAACGCTTGCGGCACCGAGGGTCCCCAGGTGAGCAGACCGTGATTGCGCAGGATCACTGCCGGCTTGCCGCCGATGCTTTTCAGCATGCGGGCCTTTTCGCTTTCGTCCACCGTGATGCCCTCGAAGTCGTGGTACGCCACTTTGTCGTGGAGCTGTGCGGCGTAGAAATTGGTGGGCGACAAGCCCTCCTTCAGGCAGGCCACCGCCATGCCGGTGGTGGTATGGGTATGCATCACGCAGTGGGCGTGCTCGAGGTGCTGGTGCAGCGCGGAGTGGATGACGAAGCCGGCCCGGTTCACCGGCCACTTCGACTCGCGCACCGGGTTGCCCTCGACGTCGATCAGCACGAGGCTGGAGGCGGTGATCTCGCTGTAGTGCAGGCCGAAGGGATTGATGAGGAACAGCGAGGGGTCGTCACTTCGCGGGCCGGGCACGCGCAGCGTGATGTGGTTGAAGATCATCTCGGTCCAGCCGAGATGGTGGAACACGCGATAGCAGGCGGCGAGCTCGACGCGCGCGGCGCGCTCGGCCTCCGACACCGGGTAATCGCGGACCTTGCGGGCCGTGCTGTCGAAGTAGATGGTCATGGGCGCGCCGGGGGCAAGTCGTAAAGTCTAACCCTCCGCCGGCCTTCCTGCTGTGCTGCGCCGCGCATGGACGCGCACGCCGCGCTCGCCTAGGGTGTCCCCATGCGCCTGCCCCTGCTGGTCGCCCTCACGCTCGCCGCGGCCGCCGCC
>DASTTC010000317.1:0-5284 GCA_035760345.1 Burkholderiales bacterium
GTGCTTCGCGAGCAGCCTCAGCCGCTCCTTGGGATCGAACGCGCCCTGGTAGAACAGCACCGCGGCACCGCAGCTCCAGGGCCCGAACAGGATCGCCGTGCCCGCCTTGCTCCAGCCCGTGTCGGCAGTGCACCACATGAGGTCGTCAGGCCTGAGGTCGTGCCAGAGCTGCGACGAGAGCCGCCAGGCGTAGAGCGCGCGCGCCGCGTGCGTCACGCCCTTGGGGTTCCCCGTAGAGCCGGACGTGTAGTACATGGCGACCGGGTCCTCGGCCGCCATGCGCTCGGCCGGACACTCGGCATCCGTGGCAGCGAGCGCGGCATCGAAGTCCTCGCCTACGACCAAGCGCAGCTTCATCTGCGGAAACTTCGCGATGTTCGCCTGCGTGGTGATCGCGCCCGCTGCGCCGGAGTGCTCTGCGCGGAACCTGACGTCCTTCGCCGTCAGCATGTCGATGCACGGAATCGGGACCACCCCGACCCGCAGGCAGCCGACCATGGCGATCTGCCACTGCGGGATGCGCGGCAGCATGACGATGCAGCGGTCGCCCTTCTTCAGGCCGCGCGCACGCAGGACGTTGCCGAGGCGCCTGGAGAGCTCCGAGATCCGTCGATAGGTGTAGCGCTCCTCGTGCCCGCTCTCGTCGCACCAGAGCAGCGCGAGCTTGTGCGGTTCCTTCGCCCACGCGTCGACCACGTCTGCCGCGAAATTGAATGCCGGCGGGATATTCCACTGGAACGAGCGGCAAACCTCCTGGTAGGTCACCACGCAGCCTCGAGCAGCCGCATCACGTCCGTTTCCGTTCGGATCGGCTGCGGATTGGCGAGCACCCAGCGGTTCTTGATCGCCGCGGCCGCCACCGCGGAAAGCTGCTCGCGCTTCACCCCCGCCTCGCGCAGCGTCGCGGGCTGACCGAGCGAGCGTACCAGCTCCGCCACCGCGTCGCCTGCGGACAGCCCGGGACGCCCGAGCGCCTCGGCGATGAGCTTCTGCTTCCCGGCCGTCGCCGGCTCGTTGTAGCGCAGCACGTGCGGCAGCATGATGCAGCTCGTGTGCCCGTGCGGCACGTCCGCCGTCCCGCCAAGCGCATGGCCGATGCCGTGGCTCGCGCCGTAGTTGACGCGCGCGATGCTCGAAGCGGCGAGCCAGGAGGCCTGCTGGCACAGCAGGCGCGCTTCCAGGTCCTGCGGCGCCGCCTTCGTGCGCGGCAGCCCCTCGGCGAACAGCCGCAGCGCGTGCAGCGCGAGGCCATCGCAGTAGGGATGCGCGTCCACCGAGCACAGCGTCTCGACCGCGTGATCGACGCCGCGGATGCCGGTCGAGAGCCACAGCCACTCGGGCGTGTGCAGCGTGACGGCCGGATCGAGGATCACCGAGCGCGGGCCGATGTCGGCGCCCGTGAACGAGTGCTTGATCCGGGTGCGCAGGTCGGTTCCGCCGCCCAGGTTGGAGAACTCGGCGCCCGAGAGCGTGGTGGGGATCACGACCTGGCGCACGGGAGACGGCTTCGTCGAAGAGCGCTGCGTGTCCAGGTCCTCGATCCGCTTCAGCCCGTGGGCGAGGCAGATCTGCAGGATCTTGACCGTGTCGATTGGCGTGCCCCCGCCCACCGTGAGGACGAGATCCGGGTCTGCGGCGCGTACCGCCTCGGCCGCCGCGATCACGCTCGGCCATGGGGTATGCGCGACGCATTCGTCGAACAGGCCCGCGTAGCGCTCGCCCAGCGCGCGCTCGATGTCGCGCACGACCGGGGTGTTCCGGGACAGCGACTTCGACGCGACGATGAATACCTTGCGCGCGCCGATGCGCGCCACCTCCTCCGCCGCCGCCTGCCCGGCTGGCTGGCCGAAGACCACACGCTCGAGCGGCAGGTAGGCGAAGCTCCCCATCGCGCTATATTAGCGGGGCATGATCCGGATCCGCGACATCGACCACCTCGTCCTGCGCGTGCGCGACATCGACGCCATGCGGGGCTTCTACTGCGACGTGCTCGGCGCGACGCACGTGGCGTACCGGCCGGAGTTCGGCATGTCGCACCTCAAGGCGGGCCGCTCGATGATCGACCTCATAGCCGTCGACGGAACGCTCGGGAAAGCGGGCGGTGCGGCCCCGGGGCGCGAGGGCCGCAACCTCGACCACCTGTGCCTGCGCGTGGAGCCGTTCGACCAGGAGGCGATCGTCGCCCACCTGAAGCGCCACGGCGTAGAGGTCGGCGAGATCCGCCGGCGCTACGGGGCGGAAGGCAACGGCATTTCCATCTATCTGCAGGACCCCGAGGGCAATACGGTCGAATTGAAGGGCCCGTCGGACGGGCTGCCGCCGCCGGCATGAAGAAGGAAGAGCTCTCGAAAGCGCTTGGCCTGATGCGCAAGGGCGACTGGGAGGCCGCGCATCTCATCGTACAGAAGGATGAGGAGTCGCCGCTCGCCTGCTGGGCACACGGCATCGTGCACCTGATGGAGGGCGATGCCTCGAACGCGCGCTACTGGTATCGGGCGGCGAAGCGCAAGTTCCCGGAAGAGCTCTCGATCCCCGACGAGATCGACTCGCTCGACGAGGCGCTGCGCTCGTAGGGTGGGCCATGGGCCCACCCTACAGCGGCCGCTCCCAGTACTCGCCGACGAGCTTCTTGCCGAAGCTGCGGTGCGGCTCGCTGCGCACCTTGCGCAAGCCGAGCTTTTCATAAATCGCCCGGGCGGCCGTCAATTCGCTCTGCGTCCAAAGCACCAGTTTCCGATAACCGGCCGTCCGGGCGAAACCGACGCACGCCTCGACGAGGCGCCTGCCGAGGCCGGTTCCCCGCGCCTCCGGCTCCACGAGCAGCAACCTCAGCTTCGCCACGCGCGGCGACTGTTTCACCAGGAACACCGCGCCGAGGCGCTCACCCGCGCGCTCGGCGATCCAGCAGCGCTCGCGCCGCGCGTCGTAGTGCTCGATGAAGCCGGCGACGATGCCGGCCACCAGCGCCTCGAAACGCTCGTCGTAGCCGAACTCCTTCCAATAGAGCTCGCCGTGCCTTTGCACCACCCAGCCCATGTCCCCCGGCCGGTGCCGGCGCAGGCGCACTTGCGGTAGCATCTTCCGCCTCACCATATGGGAGAAATTAGCATGGCTGCACAGAACAAAGTCGCGATCGTCACCGGTGCCTCCGCAGGCATCGGCGAGGCCGCCGGCGTCGCGCTGGTCAAGGCCGGCTGGAAGGTGGCGTTCGCCGCACGCCGCGCCGGGCTGCTGGAGAAGATCGTCGCCCAATGCGGCGCCCACAACGCGCTCGCCGTCGCCACCGACGTGACGAAGCCCGAATCCGTGAAGAACCTGTTCGCGAAAACGGTGGAGAAGTTCGGGCGCCTGGACCTGCTGTTCAACAATGCCGGCATGGGCGCCCCGCCCGTGCCGATGGACGAGCTGCCCTTCGAGAAATGGAAGGAAGTGGTGGATGTGAACCTGAACGGGATGTTCCTGTGCGCGCAGGAGGCGTTCCGCCTCTACAAGCGCCAGAGCCCGCAGGGCGGGCGCATCATCAACAACGGCTCCATCTCGGCGCATGCGCCGCGCCCCTTCTCCGTGGCGTACTCCACCACCAAGCACGCCGTGACGGGCCTCACCAAGTGCATCGCACTCGACGGCCGCGCGCACGACATCTGCGGCTGCCAGATCGACATCGGCAACGCCGTTACGCCGATGACCGAACGCATGACCAAGGGCGTGCCGCAACCCAACGGCACCTCGATGGTCGAGCCGCGCATGGACGTGCAGCACGTGGCCGAGGCCATCGTCTACATGGCGAGCCTGCCGAAGGAGTCCAACGTGCTCACCATGACGGTGATGGCCACCAAGATGCCGTTCGTGGGGCGGGGGTAGGGTGGGCCGAAGGCCCACCGTACGTTACGCCAGCAGCCGCGGCAGCACATCGCTGATTGAATCGTTGAATACCGCGTCGGCCAGGTCGTCGAACGGCGTCGGCTCGGCGTTGACGATCACCAGGCGCGCGCCGGCCTGCTTGGCGATCTGCACCGCCCCGGCGATGGGATAGACCTGCAGGCTGGTGCCCACCGATAGGAACAGGTCCGCCTCCGCGGCGGCCCGCATGGCGCGGTCGATGACCTCCGGCACCAACTGCTGCCCGAACGAGATGGTGGCGCTCTTGAGGATGCCGCCGCAACTGCGGCACGGCGGGTCGGCCTCCCCCGCGCGCACGCGCGCCAGCGCCTTCTCCATCGGCGCGCGCTCGTCACAGCTCATGCACACTACCTGGCGCATCGTGCCGTGCACCTCGATCACCTTCTCCGGGGAATGGCCGGCCAGCTGGTGCAGCTCGTCGATATTCTGCGTGATGAGCGCATGCAGCTTGCCGCGCCGCTCCAGCTCGACCAGCGCCTTATGACCGGTATTGGGCTGCGCGCGCCAGGCCGGGTTCTCGAGGCGGCTTTGCCAGGAGAGGCGCCGCACTTCGGGGTCCGCCATGTAGTAGCGGATGTCGGAGAGCTTCTCCGCCTTGGGGTTCTTCGTCCACACGCCCTGCGGGCCGCGGAAGTCCGGGATTCCCGAGTCGGTCGAGATGCCGGCGCCGGTGAGCGCCACGACGCGCTGCGCGGCGTCGATCCAGCCGCGCGCGGAATCATACTTGGTCGCCATGCAGGCCCAATGATAGCCTCCCGCGCGTGACGACGATCCGCATCGGCGATCTCACGGTCAACCGCCTCGGCTTCGGCGCCATGCGCGTTTGCGGCCCGCAGATCTGGGGCCCGCCCGCGGACCGCGCCAGCGCGCTCGCCGTGCTGCGCCGCGCCTGCGAACTCGGCTGCAACTTCATCGACACCGCCGACAGCTACGGGCCCGCGGTGAGCGAGGAGCTGATCGCCGAAGCGCTGCATCCCTATCCGGAGGACCTCGTCATCGCGACCAAGGGCGGGCTCACGCGTCCGAGCGCCCCCGCCTGGGAGCGCGACGCCCGGCCCGAGCACTTGCGCAACGCGTTGGAAGGAAGCCTCAAGCGCCTGCGCCTCGAGCGCATCGACGTGTACCAGCTGCACGCGCCCGACCCCAAGGTGCCGTTCGCGGAGTCGGTGGGCGCGCTCGCCCAGATGCAGAAGGCGGGAAAGATCCGCCACGTCGCGCTTTCCAACGTCAACCTGAAGGAGCTCGGCGAGGCGCGGCGCATCGTGCCCATCGTCTCGGTGCAGAACGCCTACAGCCTCGAGCGGCGCGACTCCGACGCCATGATCGACGCCTGCGAGAAGGACGGGCTCGCGTTCCTGCCGTGGTATCCGCTCGCGGCCGGCAA
>DASTTC010000318.1:0-5305 GCA_035760345.1 Burkholderiales bacterium
CTCGGTCTGGGGCTCGGGCTACCTCGCCACCAAGATCGGCATCCAGTACGCGGCGCCGTTCACGTTCCTGTCGCTGCGCTTCCTGTTCGGGCTCGCGTGCCTGGTGCCCGTGCTGCTCATCCTGCGCCCGCCGTGGCCGAACACGCCCCGCGAGATCGCCCACGTGATCGTGGCCGGCCTGCTGATGCATGCCGTGCAGCTCTCCGGCAGCCACTACGCGCAGTACCTCGGCCTCTCGGCCGGCATCGTGGCGCTGATCCTAGCCTCGCAACCGCTGCTCACCGCGGTGGCCGCACGGCGCTGGTTGCACGAGCGCCTCGCGCCGCGGCAATGGACCGGCGTCGCCCTCGGCCTGGCGGGCGTGCTGCTGGTCGTCTGGCACAAGATCGACGTGCACGAGATGACGCTCGGCGCACTCGTCGCCGTCACGGTGGGGCTGCTCGGCGTGACCGCCGGCACGCTCTACCAGCGCCTGTTCTGCCCTACGGTCAATCTGTATAGCGCCGCCTGGGTACAGTTCGCCGCCTCGCTGCTGGTGCTCGCGCCGCTCGCCTTCGTGGTGGAGGGCGCGCGGGTGCAGTGGAGCTGGGCGCTTTTCGGTGCCATCGCCTTCCTGGTGATCTTCGCCTCCATCTTCGCGGTGAACGCGTTGCATACGCTGATGCGCCACGGCCAGGCCACCAAGGTGACCAGCATCCTGTACCTGACGCCGATCTTCGCCGTGGTGCTGGAGTATGCGCTGTTCGGCGTGGTGCCCAGCGGCCTCACCGTGGTCGGCATCGCGGTCACCTGCGCGGGGGTGGCGCTGGTGACGGCGCGCGCCGCGCCCCGGTTAGAATGACGCCGCCATGCGTCGGGTCACCCTCACGCAGTTCTTCATCCAGCGGCAGCAGGCGGGCAACATCAACGCCGACCTGCGCCTGCTGATCGAGACCATCGCGCGCGCCTGCAAGGCGATCAGCACGCGCGTGAACAAGGGCGCGCTGGCGGACGGGCACGGCACCGCGGGCACCGAGAACGTGCAGGGCGAGATGCAAAAGAAGCTCGACGTGCTGTCCAACGAGATCCTGCTCGAGGCGAACGAATGGGGCGGCAACCTGGCGGCGCTCGCCTCGGAGGAGATGGACCTGCCGCGGCCCATCCCGACGCACCTGCCCACGGGCGAGTACCTGCTGCTGTTCGACCCGCTGGACGGGTCTTCCAACATCGAGGTCAACATCTCGGTAGGCACCATCTTCTCGGTGCTGCGCTGCCCGCGGGAAACCGGCGGCCAGTTGTGCACGCCGGATGAAGCCGCCTTCCTGCAGCCGGGGCGCAACCAGGTGGCGGCGGGCTTCGCGGTGTACGGCCCGACCACGCTGCTGGTGCTCACGGTGGGCGACGGCACGCACGGCTTCACGCTGGATCGCGAGACCTTCACCTTCGTCCTGTCGGAGCCGGACATCCGCATTCCCGCGGACACCGCGGAGTTCGCCATCAACATGTCAAACCAGCGGCGCTGGGAGGCGCCGGTGAAGCGCTACATCGAGGAATGCCTCGCCGGCAAGGACGGCCCGCGCGGCAAGGACTTCAACATGCGCTGGGTGGCCTCGATGGTCGCGGACGTGTACCGCGTGCTCTCGCGCGGCGGCATCTTCATGTACCCGCGCGATGCGAAGAACAAGGAAGGACGCCTGCGCCTCATGTACGAGGCCAACCCGATGGCCTTCATCGTCGAGCAGGCGGGCGGCGCCGCCACCGAGGGCGCCATGCGCATCCTCGACCTGCAGCCCAGGGCCCTGCACCAGCGCGTTGCCGTGGTCCTGGGCTCGAAGAACGAGGTCGAACGGGTTACTTCATACCATCGATAGGCGCAGAGGTGTGAGCGGCAGCGCTCCGCGTTCGCATCAGAAAACGGTCTCGCCTTTTCTGGCCGGAAGATTCACCCGGCCAGAAAAGGCGAGATGCATTTAAAATCGCAAAAACCGCACGTCAGACCATCACGATCCCCTGCCCGGTCGGCAGTTCCATGACCTGCAGGCCTCGCGCCGCGAAGAACGGATCCTCGGCGAGCTTTTGCGCGCGGTAGCCGCGCCAGCCGTAGTCGTCCAGCAGCACCAGCGCGCCCGGCACGAGCCGCTCCCAGAAGTATTCGAGTGCGGCTAACTCGGCGGGCGCGGAATTCATGTCGAGGTGCAGGAACGCCACCTTTTCCGGCGCGCGCCCGTGCAACACCTCCGGTACGCGCCCCTGGATGACATGCACGTTGCGGTACGCAGCGAAGCGTTCGCGGCACGCCTCATACAGTCCCGCCGCGGCAAACTCGGCGGGACTCGCCTTGCCCGCGTCGAGCTGGTCCGCCGGGATGCCGGCAAAGGTGTCATACAGGTACCACTGCTTGTCGCGGCTGCCGAAGTCCAGATAGCGCGTCGCCACCGCGCTGCAAAAGCCGCGGTACACGCCGCACTCGACGAAGTCGCCTGCGCGCCGCAAGCCGTTCTGCGCGCACCAGCACAGCACATGCAGGCGCCACACAAGCGTCTTTTCGATGGGCGTGGCGACGCTCGCGTTGAACGCCTGCATGAAGCGCTCGTCCTCGAGGAAGCCCATGTTGCGGTCGAAGGTGATCAGCATGTCGCCGGCAAACGTGTAGTCGAACACCTTCGACAGCGATTCGATCGCCTCGTTGAATTTCGGCAAGTACTCCTGCTTGACCAGGAACATCGCTGCCCCCCGGATGTGAAAAAGGCCGGGGGCTCGCGCCTCCCGGCCTCGTTCTGCTCCCTTGAAACCGGTTACTTGAGGTGCTTGTTGACCAGCTTGGTCATCTCGAACATCGACACCTGCGACTTGCCGCCGAACACCGCCTTCAGCTTGTCGTCGGCGTTGATCATGCGGCGGTTCTTCTTGTCCTGCAGCCCGTTGCGCTTGATGTAGACCCAGATCTTCTTGGTCACTTCGGTGCGCGGCTGGGCGCTCGAGCCAATCACCGCGGCCAGCGACGCGCTCGGGTTCATCGGCTTCATGAACGCCGCATTTGGCTTGCGCTTCTTGCCCGCCTTCTTCGCCTTCTTTTTCGCCATCGTGTTTCTCCTCTGATCGGAACGCTAGAGATCCGGATATTGCCGCCGCGGTGCGGCGGTGGGCGAAAGATGCCGAATCCAGAGGAGCATGTCAATGTCTCCGAGGGAGATTCACGCCATCCGCCGCGCACCGATCTTATAGAATGGCCGCCATGAACGTCGCCGACCTGCGCCAGGAGTACGTGCGCGCGGGCCTTGCCGAAGCCGACGCGCACGCCGATCCGCTCGCCCAGTTCGAGCGCTGGTTCCGGGACGCGCAGGCGGCCGGCCTGCCGCTCGTCAACGCCACGACGCTCGCCACCGTGTCGGCCTCCGGCGCGCCGACGGCGCGCGTGGTGCTGCTCAAGGCAGTGGAGCGCGGCGGCTTCGTTTTCTACTCCAACTACTTGAGTCGCAAGGGCCGCGAGCTCGCCGCGCAGCCGCTCGCCTGCCTGGTGTTCCTGTGGTCGGAGCTCGAGCGGCAGGTGCGCGTCGAGGGCCGCGTGGACCGGGTCCCGGCCGCGGACTCGGACGCCTACTTCGCCACGCGCCCGCTGGGCGCGCGCCTGTCGGCCTGGGCGTCTGCCCAGAGCGACACCGTGGCCGGCCGCGCCGATCTCGAGCGCTCGCTCGAGGCGATGCGGACGCGACATGGCGAAAACCCGTCGCGCCCGCCCCACTGGGGCGGCTATCGCCTGCTGCCCGAAGCCATCGAGTTCTGGCAGGGTCGCGCCGACCGGCTGCACGACCGGCTGCTCTACCGGCGCACGGCCGAGGGCTGGGCGATTGAACGTCTCGCTCCCTGAGCCGGTGCTCGCGTTCCTGCAAGGCGCCGGGCTGGCCGCTGCGGGCGAGTATCCGGCGGCGACCGCGCTGACCGGCGGTGTGTCGTCGGACATCTGGAAGGTCGATCTGCGCTCGGGCCCGGTCTGCGTGAAGCGCGCGCTGCCGCGGCTGCGCGTGGCCCAGTTGTGGGAAGCGCCGGTGGAACGCAATCGCTACGAGTGGCGCTGGATGCAGGCGGCCGCGCGTATCGCGCCCGGCAGTGCACCGCGCGTGCTGGCGCACGACGAGGCCGGGCTGTTCGCCATGGAGTATCTCGACGAGGCGCGCTACCCGCTTTGGAAGAGTGAGCTGCGCGAAGGGCGCGCCGACCCCGGGTTTGCGCGCGCAGTGGGCGTGCGCCTCGCGCGCATCCACGCGGCGACAGCGGGCGATGTCACCGTCGCCTCGGACTTCGCCACCGACGCCGGCTTTCACGCCATCCGGCTCGAACCCTATCTTCTGGCTACCGCGCGCCGCCACCCGCAACTCGCCACGGCGCTGCGCGCGCTCTCGGAGCGCACCGCCGGCACGCGCGCCGCGCTGGTGCACGGCGACGTGAGCCCGAAGAACATCCTGGTCGGGCCGCAGGGCCCGGTGTTCCTGGACGCCGAGTGCGCGTGGTACGGCGATCCGGCGTTCGATCTCGCCTTCTGCCTCAATCACCTGCTGCTCAAGTGCCTGTGGGTGCCGCAGGCGGCGCCACGCTTGCTGCAGTGCTTCGATGCCCTGGCGTCGGCCTATCTGGCCGAGCGCGTGCCGCCCGGCGTCGAGTCGCGCGCGGCGAGCCTGCTGCCCGGCCTGCTCCTCGCGCGCATCGACGGCAAGTCGCCGGTGGAGTACGTGACTGGGGAGGCGCAGAAAGACCGCGTGCGCCGGGTCGCGCGCACGCTGCTCCTCGCCCCACCCGAGACGCTCGCCGAAGTGCGCCGCGCATGGCAAGAATCGTAGACGTCCACGCGCGGCGCGTTTGGGATTCGCGTGGCCGCGCGACAGTGGAGGCCGAGGTGGTGCTCAAGGGCGCGCGCGGGCGCGCTATCGCACCCGCGGGTGCCTCCACCGGCGCCGGCGAAGCCAAGGCGCTGCCCGCCGAGGCGGCGGTACGCAACGTGAACGGGCCAATTCGCGACGCGCTACTGGGCGTGGATGCGCGTTTCCAGGACGCGTTCGACGCGAAGCTGATCGCACTCGACGGCACGCCGGACAAGTCGCGCCTCGGCGCCAACGCCATCGTCGCGGTGTCTCTTGCCTGCGTGCATGCGTCCGCGGCGGCGGCGAAGAAGCCGCTCTGGCGCCACCTCGCGGGCGAGCGGCGCGTGGCGATGCCGGTGCCGCAAGTGCAGATCTACGGCGGCGGCGCGCACGCGCGGGGCAGTGTCGACCTGCAGGATTACCTCGTGGTATGCCCGGGCGCGGGCAGCTTCGACGAGAGCCTCGCGTGG
>DASTTC010000319.1:0-2123 GCA_035760345.1 Burkholderiales bacterium
ATCGGCATCTGGGTGCAGCTGCTGCGCCTGCCCTACAACGTGCTGTTCCCGCTGATCCTGCTGTTCAGCATCATCGGCGTCTACGCCAGCGGCAACAACGTGTTCGACGTCGCGGTGATGATGGCCTTCGGCGTGCTGGGCTACCTGATGCGCAAGATCGGCTACGAGGCGGCGCCGCTGGTGCTCGCCTTCGTGCTCGGGCCGATGCTGGAGAACAACCTGCGCAAGGCGCTGATCCTGTCGCAGGGCGAGCTCACGACTTTCGTCGAGCGGCCGATCTCGGCCGCCTGCCTCGCCATCGCCGCTGCGCTGCTCGTCGCGCCGCTGATCCCGGCGCTGCGCCGCAGGCGCGTGCGCGTCGCGGTCGAGCAGCAGCGCTAGCGCACTGCGCGGGACGAGCGGCAGTCAGGGTCTGGCGACGCCGAATTGCACGGGTCGCACGCTGCGTGCGTCGCCGTCCTTGCAGATCGAAAGCGCGAAGCCGAGCACGTTGCGCGTGTCGCGCGGGTCGATGATGCCGTCGTCCAGCATCAGCGCCGAGGTGACGAGCGCGCTTTGCTGGCGCTCGAAGTTCTCGACGATGTTCGCCTTCACGGCGTCGATCTGGGCGTGGTCGACGTCCTGGCCCTTGCGCTTCATGCCCGCCTCCATGACGATCGCCATGGTGAGCGCGGCCTGCTCGGCGCCCATCACCGCGGTCTGCGCGTTCGGCCAGGAGAAGAGAAAGCGCGGCCGGTAGGCGCGCCCGCACATGCCATAGTTGCCCGCGCCGAAGGAGGCGCCGCACATCAGCGTGATCTGCGGCACGTTGGCGTTGGACACCGCCTGGATCATCTTCGAACCGTGCTTGATCATGCCGGCCTCTTCGGACGCCTTGCCCACGATGTAGCCGGTGGTGTTCTGCAAGTACAGGATCGGTAGTCCCGCCTGGCAGCAGGCCTGGATGAAGTGCGTCGCCTTGTTGGCGCCGGCCGGATCCAGCGGCCCGTTGTTGGTGACGATGCCGACGCGAAAGCCCTGCACCGCCGCGTGGCCGCACACGGTGGCGGGACCATAGTCGGCCTTGAAGTCGAGGAAGTCGGAATCGTCCACGATCCGCGCCAGCACCTCGCGCATGTCCACCGACTTGCGGTAGTCCTCGGGGATCACGCCGAGCAGCTCCTCGGCGTGGTAGCGCGGCGGCTTGCCCCCCGGGAGGAAGGCGTTCTTCCAGTCCAGCCGCGCGAGGATCTCGCGCGCATAGCGGATACCGTCGGCATCGTCCTCGGCGAGGTATTCGCCCAGCCCGGAGACATGCGTGTGCATCACTGCGCCGCCGAGCTCCTCGTCGGTCGCAATCTCGCCGGTGGCGGCCTTCAGCAGCGGTGGCCCCGCGAGGAATGCCTTCGCGCGGCCGCGCACCATGACCACGTAGTCCGAGAGCCCCGGCATGTACGCGCCGCCCGCGGTGGAAGAACCGTGCACCACCGTCACCACCGGCAACCCCGCCGCGGAGAGCTTCGCCAGGTTGTAGAAGATCGCCCCGCCGTGGATGAAACCCTCGACGCGGTACTTGAGCAGGTTCGCGCCCGCGGATTCCACCAGGTGCACGAAGGGGAGGCGATTCTCCAGCGCCAGTTCCTGCGCGCGCAGAAGCTTCTCGCGCCCCATGTGCTGGATGGCGCCGGCGTCGATGCCCGAATCGCTCGCCACCACCATCGCGCGCACGCCCGACACGTAGCCGATGCCGCACACCATGCCGCCGCCGGGGATGGTCTTCTCCGGATCGGGATCGTCGAGGCAGTACCCGGCCATCGAGGAGAGCTCGAGCCAGGGCGCGCCCGGATCGAGCAGGCGCGCAATGCGCTCGCGGGGCAGGAGCTGGCCGCGCTTGTCGAACAGCGGCTTCGCCCGGGCGGAGGCGTCGCGCGTGCGCGCTTCGAGCGCGCGCAGGCGTTCGATGAGCGCGAGCATGCGGGCGCGGTTGCGCTGGAACGCATCGCCGGCAGCGTCGATCTTCGAGAAAAGCATCTGCTTGGTCAGTGTCCACCAATGGAATATCATCCGTCAATGATCCCGCGGACCCTGTTCTCCCCCGAGCACGAGACCTTCCGCGACAGCGTGCGGCGCTTCATGCAAGCCGA
>DASTTC010000320.1:0-3914 GCA_035760345.1 Burkholderiales bacterium
GGACGCGGTGCACTGCCGCCCGCAAGACCTGGCCTACGTGATCTATACGAGCGGTTCGACGGGCCGTCCCAAGGGCGTGTGCGTCGAGCATCGCAATATCGTCAACTACGTGCGCGGCGTCGTGCAGCGGCTGCAGCTCGAACCCGGCATGAGCTACGCGACGGTATCCACGATCGCCGCCGACCTGGGCAACACGGTGCTGTTCCCGGCGCTCGCCACCGGCGGCACCCTGCACGTCATTTCCCGCGAGCGCGCCGAAGACCAGGCCCTGCTCGCCGAGTACTTCCTGCGAGAGAAGATCGATGTCCTGAAGATCGTTCCCTCGCACCTGGCGGCGCTGCAGGCCGGCCGCAACCCCGGGGGCGTCCTGCCCAGGAAGCGCCTGGTGCTGGGCGGCGAGGCCTCGCGCCTGGAGTGGATCGAGCAGTTGCGCGCGCTGGCGCCGGATTGCTCGATCTACAACCACTACGGTCCCACGGAAGGCACCGTCGGCGTGCTGACCTACCATGCCGGCCCGCGGCTTGCCGGCACTGCGTCGGGCACGCTGCCGCTGGGCCAGGCGCTGCCGAACTGCCGCGTCACCCTCCTGGATGCGGCCGGCGCGCCCGTGGCCGCCGGCGAGCGCGGCGAAATCTGCATCGGCGGCAGCGGCGTCGCGCGCGGCTACCTGAACCGCCCGGACCTGACCGCGGAAAAGTTCATCGCCGATCCGTACAGTGAGGTGGCGGGCGCGCGCCTGTATCGCACCGGCGACCAGGGGCGCTGCGCGGCGGACGGCAACATCGAGTTCCTCGGCCGCATCGATGACCAGATCAAGCTGCACGGCTACCGCATCGAGCTCGGCGAGATCGAAAGCGCGTTGCGCGAGCAGGGCGGCGTGCGCGATGCCGTGGTGCTGGCGCGCGAGGATGCCTCGGGCGCGATGCGCCTGACGGCCTACGTGGTGCCCACGCGAGCGCGCCAGCCGCTGTGGGGGTTCGGCCAGGTCCACCTGCTGCCCGACGGCGCGCCGGTCGCGCACCTGAACCGCAACGAGACCGAGTACATCTACCACGAAGTCTTCGAGCTGCAGGCTTACCTGCGGCACGGCATTTCGATCAGCGACGGCGACTGCATCGTCGATGCGGGCGCCAACATCGGATTGTTCACGGTGTTCGCCAACCGGCTCGCCCGCGGCCTGCGCACCCTCGCGCTGGAGCCCAATCCAGCCGCCTTCGCCTGCCTGGCGGCCAACGCCGAAGCCTGGGGCGAGGCGGTGCAGTGCCTGCCGCACGGATTGTCGCGCGAGAACGGCTCGGCGCAGCTGACCTGCTTCGAGGGGCTGTCGCTCCTGTCCGGATTCCACGCCGACACCGCGGTCGAGCGCGAAATGGTGAAGCACTACGTGCTGAACCAGCAGGCGGATGCGGCGCAGGACGAGCGCCAGGCGGCGGATCTGGGCGCGCTGCTCGATACCCGGCTGCAATCGGCGACGGTGACGGCGCGGCTGCGCACGCTGTCCAGCGTCATCGCGGAGGAGGGCATCGAGCGCATCGACCTGCTCAAGGTGAACGTCGAGAAGAGCGAACTGGACGTGCTGCTCGGCGTCGATGCCGCGGACTGGCCCAGGATCCGCCAGCTGGTGGTCGAAGTGGACCGGCAGGAGAACCTCGAACCGATCACGAACCTGCTGCAACGGGAGGGTTTCGCGTGTCTCGTCGAGCAGGATCCGCTGCTGAAGAACACGGCGCTGTGCTACGTCTATGCGATCCGGCCCTCGGCCCGGGGCAGCCTGCAGCGGCTGCCATCGGCAGAGGGCCAGCTGCGCCCGGTGCCCGCGCCGGACGCGCACATCCTCGCGCCCGCGGTGCTGCGCGGATACCTGAAGGAGCGGCTGCCGCAGTACATGATGCCTTCGGCGTTCATCCTGCTGGAGAGGATTCCGCTGACGCCGAACGGCAAGGTTGATCGACAGGCACTCGCGGCCGTCTCCAGCGCGGAGGCGGCTCCCGTGGCAGCGCCCGCCGAGCCGGAATCGCACACCGAGAAGGCGCTCGCGGCGCTCTGGGCCGAGCTGCTGGGGCTGGAGCGGGTCGGCATCGATGACGACTTCTTCGACCTGGGCGGGCACTCCCTGCTTGCGATTCGCGCCGTGGCGCGCATGCGGGACCGGTTCGAGGTGAACCTCGCGCTGCGCAACCTGCTGGAATCGCCCACCGTGCGAGACCTCGCGGCGGTCGTCGACGGCCTGATGTTGCTGCAACAGTCGACAGCGACGGCGGATGCGCCGGGCGAGCGCGAGGAGATCGAGCTGTGAACCTGCAGCCGTTCCTCGCGGAGCTGCACCGCCGCGACGTCCAGCTCACGGCCGAGGGCGATCGCCTGCGCTGCAAAGCGCCGCCGGGCGTGCTGACGGCCGGGCTGCGCGACCAGCTCAAGGAGCGCAAGAGCGAGATCCTGGCGCTGTTGCGCTCGGCCCAGGCGGTTGCGCTGCAGCCGCAGGCGGTGGTGCCGTTGCAGCCCCGTGGCAAGCGCACGCCGGTGTTCGCGGTCCCCGGCCACTACGGCGACGTTTTCAGCTACCGCGCCCTTGCGCTGCGGCTCGGCGACGAGCAACCGTTCTTCGGCCTGCAGCCTGCCGGGCTCGACGGTGCCCGCCCGCCCATGGCGCGGGTGGAGGATCTCGCCGCGTACTTTGCGGCGCAGATCCTGGCCGTGCAGCCCGCAGGCCCGCTCATCATCGCCGGCCATTGCGCCGGCGGCGCGATCGCCTTCGAGCTGGCGCAGCAACTTCAGCGGCGTGGCGCCGCCATCGGCTTGCTGGCCCTGTTCGCCTGCCCCTATCCGACGTTCTACCGCTTTGCGCCCCAGCTGCAGCAGGCCGCGGTGCAGCAGGCGCAACGCATCGGCAGGCACGTGCGCGCGCTGACGCAGCTTTCGTTCGCGCAATCTCGCCAGTACATCGCCGCAAAGCTGCGTCGGTTGCAGGGCGAGCGCGACGCCGAGCACGCGGCGCTGGCCGATCCGGTCCTGGTCCGGCGCGCTGCGGTATCTCGCGCCACGGTGGCGGCGATTTGCCGCTACACGCCCGTGGGCTATGCAGGACGCGTGAGCCTGATTCTCCCCAACCGGGCATGGTTGCGCTCGGGCGCCGAGCCTCTGCGGTGGCGATCGGTGGCGCCCCAGGCCGAGCATTGCTTCGGGCCGGATGACTGCGATCCCGACCTCTTGCTCATGGAACCCGACGCGGGCCCCATTGCGGATCTGTTCAGGCAGTGCGTGGAGCGATGAGCCCATGAAGATCTGCTTCGTCGGGCAGCACAATCTGTCGGTCCTCGTGCCCAGATACCAGGACCGCACGGTAGGGGGTGAACCGGTGCAGCAGACGCTGCTGGCGAGGGCGCTCGCGCGCCGCGGCCATGACGTGAGCATGGTGTCGGCGGATCTCGGGCAGGCCGACGCCATGGAGTGCGGGGGGATACGGGTATTCAAGTCCTTTCGCCCCGAATCGGGCGTGCCCGTGCTCAGGTTCGTCCATCCGCGCTGGACCGGTCTGTGGTCGGCGTTGCGGCGGGCTGATGCCGATCTCTATTACACCAGCTGCGCGGGCATGGAAGTCGGCCTGTTGGCGCTGTTCTGCCGGCGATTCGGCAAGCGCTTCGTGTTTCGCAGCGCGAGCGACTCGGACTGCGACTCGTCCCGCGTGCTGGTGCGCTACGCGCGCGATCGCTGGCTCTATGGCTATGGCCTGCGGCGGGCGGACGCCATCCTGGTGCAAAGCACTTCCCAGGCGGAGACGCTCAAGCGCAGCTACGGGCTGGCAAGCCGGGTGGCGGGCATGCTGGTGGAGCCGCCGCTGATGGCTCCGGCGCAGGACCTGGACGTCCTCTGGGTGGGCAATATCCGGCGCGTGAAGCGACCGGACCGCGTGCTAT
>DASTTC010000321.1:0-2123 GCA_035760345.1 Burkholderiales bacterium
CCCATGTCCTCGCCGACGCCGGGCACGATGCCCATCACGGTGCCCAGCACGCTGGAGCGCAGCACGGTCCACCAGCGGGTCGTGATGTCGCGCAGCCTGGGCAGGATGCGCCGGCCGGCGTCGCGAACGGTCTGGTAGCCCGGCTGCTTCATCACGCACAGGATCTCGGCAAAGCCGAAGGCCCCCACCAGCGCCGGCAGCAGCCCCAGACCGCCGGCGAGGTCGGTCGAGCCATAGCTGAAGCGCGCATAGGCATGGATGCCCTCCTGCCCCACCTGCGCCATCAACAGGCCCAGGAAGCCTGCGATCCAGCCCTTGATCGGGTCGTCGAGCGCGGTGACGCGCCCCGCGATCACAACGCCGAAGATGGCCAGCCAGACGAATTCGAAGGACTGGAATTTCAGCCCGAACTCCGCGAGCTCCGGCGCGATCAGCACCAGCATCAGCATGCCAAAGATGCTGCCGAGGAAGGAGCCGATGGTCGCGATGCCCAGCGCTTCGCCAGCGCGGCCGGCACGGGCCAATGGGTAGCCGTCGAGCGTAGACGCCGCATTGGCCGGCGTGCCGGGAATGTTCAGCAGCACCGCGGTGCGGCTGCCGCCGTAGATGGCGCCGACATAGGTGCAGATCAGGATCAGGATGGCGTCGCCGGCCGGCATGCGGAAGGTCAGCGTCGTCATCAGCGCGACACCCAGCGTGGCGGTCAGCCCCGGCATCATGCCGACCGCGATGCCTAGCAGCGTCGCCCAGACAATGTTGAACAGCGACGACGGCGTCGCAAACGCCGCGATCGCGGCGGCGAACGCGCTCAGGCCTTCCACGGCAGCCTTTTCACGGCAGGCGCACCAGGAACAGCTGCTCGAACAGCAGCGTCACCGCGATCGCGGTGAAGACCGCCATCGCGGCGGCGCCGCCGAGCGTGCGCCACGGCCGCGCGCGTTCGAAGCCGAATGCGGCGACGAAGGCGAACACGAATAGTCCGGTGGCCCAGGCAAAAGGCAGGCGCCCGAGCAGGCCGAGCGCGTAGGCGAGGCACAGCGCGACCGCGAGCAGCGCGCGGCCGCCGTTGCCGGCCACCGCGGGCTTGGAGGGGACAGGCGACGCCGTCGCGCGCCGCTCGCCCAGGCTGCGCAGTAGCAGCACCAAGCCGAGCAGCAGCAACACCAGGCCGATCAGTCCGGGCGTCAGCCCCGGTACGCTCATCGGGTGCACGCCCAGGTTTTCCAGCCGCGGCATGCGCCAGGACTCGACTACCACGAC
This sequence comes from Burkholderiales bacterium, assembly GCA_035760345.1. Taxonomy (GTDB): domain Bacteria; phylum Pseudomonadota; class Gammaproteobacteria; order Burkholderiales; family SG8-39; genus JAABQT01. The sequence continues at coordinate 1,261 of DASTTC010000321.1, forward strand.
GAGCGCCAGCGCGGTCAGCAGCAGCGAGAACCAGAGATCACCGCGACGGTCGGCAGGCATGGGTGGCGACGTCCGGTGTCAGGCGCCTGGCCCGGGGGCGCAAGGCCAGGCGCGAGCCGCGCCCGCGGGCTGCCTCGTCAGGGCTTCGGAATCTTCAGCTCAGCGGGCGACATCTTCGTGCGCCCGGCGGCGTGGAACGACCAGGCGTCGGACTGGATCTCGGGCCAGGTCTTGTCGCGCGCCGCCTGCCCGGAGCTCGGCGTGAACTGCGCGCCCTTCTCCAGCGCATAGGCCTTGAGGCGGGCGTTGTTCGCGATCTTGTTCGTCCAGATGCGATTCAGCGTCTCGATCACCTCCGGCGGCGTGCCCTGCTTGGGCACGAAGATGCCGAAGGTGGTGGCCAGCACCGGCAGCTTGCCCTGCACGAAGTCGGTCACCGGCGGGATGCGGCCGTAACCCTCGATCTCCAGCGCCTGGTCCGACAGCACGGCCAGCGGGCGCAGCCGCTTGCCGCGCACCATCTCGGCCTGTTCGGAAGCCAGCTGCGTCGTCGCCTGCGCCTCGCCGGCCACCGTGGCCACCACCGCCGGGTTGCCGCCGTCGTAGGTGATGTGGCGATAGTTGCCGCCGACCAAGCCCTTCAGCGCCTCGGCCGCGGCGTGCCCGGACGAGCCCGCGCCGGCGGTCGCGATGGTCACGTTGCCTGCCTTCATCGCAGCCAGGAAATCGGCCATCGTCTTGAACGGCGAGTTCGGATGGACCGACACCAGCGGCACGTTGGTCACCGTGTTGTACAGGTGCCAGTCGTCGATCCAGGTGTCCCACTGGCCCAGCAGCTTGTAGGTGCCGAGCTGCTTGGGTGC
>DASTTC010000322.1:0-2205 GCA_035760345.1 Burkholderiales bacterium
GTGGGCGAGAAGCTCGACGCGCTGGAGCCCTTCCATCCGGAGCGCATGGCCTCGCGCGTGCTCGGCATGGGCGACATCCTGTCGCTGGTCGAGGAGGCGCACAAGCAGGTCGACCTCGAGCAGGCGCAGCGCGTCGCCGAGAAGATCAAGAAAGGCAAGGGCTTCGACCTCGAGGACTTCAAGCAGCAGCTGCTGCAGATGCAGAAGATGGGCGGCATGGCCTCGATGCTGGACAAGCTGCCGGCGCAACTCGCCGGCCAGATCAACCCGGCGCAGCTGCAGGACGAGCGCCAGCTGCGGCGCACGGCAGGCGTGATCAATGCGATGACGCCGCAGGAACGCTCGCATCCCGAGCTCATCAAGGCCTCGCGCAAGCGGCGCATCGCCACCGGGGCCGGCGTGCCGGTGCAGGAAGTAAACCGCCTGCTCAACCAGTTCGAGCAGATGCAAAAGATGATGAAGATGATGAAGGGCGGCAATATGGCGCGCATGATGCGCGGCCTGAAGGGCGTGCTGCCCGGGATGCGCTAGCGCTAGAGCCAGCCGGCCTGGCGGAAGCGGTAGAACAGGTACGCGTCGATCGCGACCATGACGACAATGCTGAGCGGATAGCCGAAGGCCCAGTTGAGCTCCGGCATGTGCTCGAAGTTCATGCCGTAGATGCCCGCGATCATGGTCGGCACGGCCACCAGCGCCGCGTACGCCGCCAGGCGCTTGGTGACCTCGGACTCGCCGATGGTGATCATGGCGAGATTCACCTGCAGCGCCGTGGTCACCGTGTCGCGCAGGGTGTCGATCGACTGGTTGAGCCGCACCAGGTGGTCGTAGACGTCGCGGAAGTATTCACCGAGCCCCGCGCAGGACTGCGGCACGCGCCCGCCGAACAGCCGGCCGGAGGCGTCCAGCAGAGGGCCGGCGGCATGCTTGAGCACCATCAGCTTCTGCTTCACGTAGTACAGCGACTCGATGTTTTCGCCTGGCGCCTTGCCGGTGAAGATCTGCTCCTCCAGCGCCTCGAGCTCGGCTTCCACCGCGTCGAGCACCGGAACGTAGCGGTCCACGACGGCGTCCATCAGCGCGTACAGGACATAGCCTGGGCCGTGGCGCAGCAGGTCCGGCTCGCGCTCGCAGCGCGCGCGCACGTCCTGGAAGCCGCGTTCGGCGCTTTGCCGCGCCGACAGAACGTAGTTGCGCCCGACGAACACGTCCACCTCGCCGACGTTGAGCTCCTCGCCCGCGACCTCCACGGTGTGCAGCACCACGAACAGCGAATCGCCGTACTCCTCGAATTTGGGCCGCTGGTTGCCCTGGCGGGCGTCCTCCACGGCGAGCTCGTGCAGGTCGAACTCGTCCTGCATCTCGGCCAGCTCCGCGGCGCCGGCGTCCTTCAGCGCCACCCACACGAAGCAGTCCGGGCGCGCGAGGTAGGACTTGATCTCGCGCTGCTGGATGTCGGCGAGCTTCCGGCCGTCCCGGTAGGCGACGCAATTGACGAGCATGGGCGGGAATCCTAGCACTGTAGAATCCGCCGTTCAGACAGGGGACCGCATGCCCGCGATCAGCCGCCGCGCCCAGAGCCTCGGCACCGAGAACGCCTTCGTCGTCCTCGCCGAGGTGAACGCCCTCGCCCGCCAGGGCAAGGACATCATCAGCTTTTGCATCGGCCAGCCCGATTTCCCGGCGCCCGAGAACGTGCAGGAGGCGGCCATTCGCGCCATCAAGGGCGGCAAGCACGGGTACACGCCTTCGGCGGGCATCGATGAACTACGCGCCGCTGCGGCGAAGTACATGGCCGGCATGCGCGGCGGCCTGCCCATCCGGCCGGAAGACGTCGTGATCGGCGCCGGCGCCAAACCCTTCATCGCCTACGCCGTCCTCACCACCACCGACTACGGCGCGGGCGACGAGGTGATCTATCCGAACCCGGGCTTCCCGATCTACGAGTCGCAGATCCTGGCCAATGGCGCCAAAGCGGTGCCGATCCACCTGCATGAAGCGCGCGACTTCGCCTTCGACCCGGCGGAGCTGGAGCGTCTCATCACCCCGAAGACCAAGCTCCTCATCCTCAACAGCCCGCACAACCCCACGGGTGGGATGCTCTCGAGGAAGGACCTGGAGGCGATCGCGGCAATCCTGCGCAAGCACCCGCAGGTGTGGGTCTACGCCGACGAGATCTATTCGCGCCTGTGCTACGCGGGCGAGTTT
>DASTTC010000323.1:0-4771 GCA_035760345.1 Burkholderiales bacterium
TCCCATGGCCGGTCACAGCAAATGGGCGAACATCAAGCACCGCAAGGCGGCCGCCGACGCGAAGAAAGGCAAGGTGTTCACGCGGCTGATCAAGGAAATCACCGTGGCGGCGAGGCTGGGCGGCGGCGATCCCGCCACCAATCCGCGCCTGCGCCTGGCGATGGACAAGGCGCGCGAAGCGAACATGGCCAAGGACAGCGTGCAAAACGCCGTCAAGCGCGGCATCGGCCAGCTCGACGGCGTGTCCTATGAGGAAGTGCGCTACGAGGGCTACGGCATCGGCGGCGCGGCGGTGATCGCCGATTGCCTCACCGACAATCGCACGCGCACGGTGGCCGAGGTGCGCCACGCGTTCACCAAGCACGGCGGCAACCTCGGCTCCGACGGCTCGGTGGCGTATCTGTTCAAGCATTGCGGGCAGTTCGTGTTCGCGCCCGGCACGGACGAGGAAAAGCTGATGGACGCCGCGCTCGAGGCGGGCGCCGAGGACGTGGTGGCGAGCGACGACGGCTCGATCGAGGTCCTGTGCCCGCCGCACGATTTCCATGCGGTGAAGGCGGCGCTGGAAGGCGCCGGGTTCAAGGCCGCGCTCGCCGAGGTGACCCTGAAGCCCGGTGCGGACGCGGTGCTCGCCGGCGCCGATGCGCAGCGCATGAGGAGCCTGCTCGAGGCGCTCGAGGGCCTGGACGACGTGCAGGACGTCTACACGACCGCGGTGCTCGAGGACGCGTGAGGATCCTCGGCATCGATCCCGGCCTGCAGGTCACCGGGTTCGGCGTCATCGACAAGAGCGGCCAGCGTCTCGCCTACGTCGCGAGCGGCCGGGTGCGCTCGGGCCGAGGCACGCTCGCCGAGCGGCTGAAGGTCCTGCTGGAAGGCCTTGCCGAGGTGATCGCGGCGCACCGGCCGCAGCAGGTGGTGATCGAGAAAGTATTCGTCAATGTCAATCCGCAGTCCACGCTGGCGCTGGGCCAGGCGCGCGGCGCGGCCATCTGCGCGGCGGTGCTCGCGGGGCTCCCGGTCGCCGAGTACACTGCGCTGCAAGTCAAGCAGGCGGTGGTCGGCAACGGCCAGGCGAAAAAACCCCAGGTGCAGCACATGGTGAAGCGGCTGCTCGCGCTCGCGGGCGAACCCGGCCCGGATGCGGCCGATGCGCTCGCCTGCGCCATCTGCCACGCGCACGGTGCGCGCCTTGGCCAGCTCTCGACCCGCGGCCTGCGCATGCGGCGCGGGAGGCTGGCGTGATCGGAAGGCTCTCGGGCACGCTCGCCGCCAAGCATCCGCCGCAGGTGATGGTGGACTGCAACGGCGTCGGCTACGAGCTGGACGTGCCGATGAGCACGTTCTACAACCTGCCGGCCACGGGCGAGCCGGTGACGCTGCACACGCACCTGGTGGTGCGCGAAGACGCGCAAGCGCTCTACGGTTTTTACACGCTGCAGGAGCGCGCCGCGTTTCGCCAGCTGATCCGCATCGCCGGCGTCGGCGCGCGCACCGCGCTCGCCGTGCTATCCGGAATGTCGGTGAGCGAACTTGCCCAAGCCGTGTCGCTGCAGGAGTCGGCGCGCCTGACCCGAGTGCCCGGCATCGGCAAAAAGACCGCCGAGCGCCTGCTGCTCGAGTTGAAAGGCAGGCTTGCCGAGGCGGCGAAACCCGCGGGTTCGGCTGGATCGGACGTGCTGAACGCGCTGCTCGCGCTGGGCTACAGCGAGAAGGAGGCGCTGGCGGCGACGCAAGGGCTCGCGCCCGGGCTCGGTGTCGCGGAAGGGATCCGCGCCGCGCTCAAGACCCTGGCCAGGCCGTGAAGGCTAGAAGCGCACCACCGCGTTGATCGACCAGAGGTCGGAACGCAACCCGCTCGGGTCGTCGTTGAGGCGGCCGAAGCTGTTGTAATCCAGGCGCAGCCCGACGCGATCGCTCAGGTCGTACTGGCCGCCGACGCCCCACAGCACCATGGGCCGATACCTCGGCAGCGCGGAACTGAATCCGTTCTGGGTCCCGCCGCCCGCGGCGTCCGGGCTCGCCTCGGGCGAGGCGAGCGACAGGCCCACCCGTCCCTGCAGCGAGAACGCGCCGCCCAGCGGCAGCACGCCGGTGCCCGCAAGCGTCCAGGCGCTCGAGCGGTAGCCGAGCCGCTGCTCGGCGTACGTGGCCGGCGTCCCGTCGGGGCCGTTGCGGCCGCGGTCCGAGTAGCCGAACTCCACGCCCCAGTTACGGGTGAAGCGGTAGCCGCCGAAATGGCGGTAGCCGATGTCGGTGTCCTCCGCAGCCGTTGGCGCCGGCCGCAGGCCGCCGCCCAGATACCAGCCCGATCCAGGCGCCTCGCCCTGGGCGAGCGCCGCCGGCGTCCAGGCAGTGCCCATGCACAGCGCGGCGAGGCAGGGGGCGAGCTTCATGCCGGAAATGCTATGCCCGCGCCCCGCAAAGAACAAGGGGGTGCGGGCATGGGTCTGGCAAAATCACGTCATGGCCATCGAAACCGATCGTCTGATCGCGGCGGCCCCCGCGTCCCCCCAGGAACAACAGTTCGAGCGCTCGCTGCGGCCGGCGCGGCTGGTCGACTATGTGGGGCAGGCCAAGGTGCGCGACCAGCTGGAGGTATTCATCGAGGCCGCTCGGCGCCGCAACGAAGCGCTCGACCACGTGTTGCTGTTCGGGCCGCCGGGCCTGGGCAAGACCACGCTCGCGCACATCATCGCGCGCGAGATGGGCGTGAACCTGCGCCAGACCTCCGGCCCGGTGCTGGAGCGCCCCGGCGACCTCGCGGCGCTGCTCACCAATCTCGAGCCGAGGGACGTCTTGTTCATCGACGAGATCCACCGCCTGTCGCCGGTGGTCGAGGAGATCCTGTACCCGGCGCTCGAGGACTACCAGATCGACATCATCATCGGCGAAGGGCCGGCGGCGCGTTCCATCAAGCTCGACCTGCCGCCCTTCACCCTGGTCGGGGCGACCACGCGCGCGGGCATGCTCACGAATCCGTTGCGCGACCGTTTTGGCATCGTCGCGCGCCTGGAGTTCTACGGCGAGCGCGACCTGGCGTCCATCGTGAAGCGCTCTGCGGGCCTGCTCGAGGTGGCGCTCGCCGAAGAGGGCGGCGCGGAGATCGCGCGCCGCGCGCGCGGCACGCCCCGCGTGGCGAACAGGCTGCTGCGGCGGGTGCGCGACTATGCGCAGGTGCGAGCGCAAGGCGCCGTGTCCAAGTCGGTGGCGGAAGCCGCGCTCGCCATGCTCGAAGTCGATGCGCTCGGGCTGGACGTCATGGACCGCAAGCTGCTGCTTGCGGTGATCGAGAAGTTCGGCGGCGGGCCGGTGGGCCTGGAGAACCTGGCGCACGCCATCGGCGAAGAGGCCGACACCATCGAGGATGTGCTCGAACCCTATCTCATCCAGCAGGGCTACCTGCAGCGCACGCTGCGCGGGCGCATCGCCACACTCGCCGCCTACCGGCATTTCGGCCTGACGGCACCGTCGGGCGCCCACGACTTGCTCGCTCCGCCGCCCGGGCAGCCCTGAGCGTAGTGTTCGTCTGGCCGGTTCGCGTGTACTACGAGGACACCGATTTCGGCGGCGTGGTCTACTATGCCAACTATCTGCGCTATTTCGAGCGCGCGCGCACCGAGTGGCTGCGCAGCCTCGGCGTGGATCACCAGCGCCTGGCGCGCGAGGACGGGCTGCAGTTCGTGGTGCGGCGGGTGGAGATCGACTTCCTGCGCGGCGCGCGACTGGACGACGAGTTGAACATCAGCGTGGAAATCACCGAACAAAAGCGCACTTACCTCTGGCTGCGGCAGCGTGCGCTGCGCGGCGCGGAACCGATGGCCGAAGGCCGGGTCCAAGCGGCGTGCGTGCGGCGCGACGACTCCAAGCCCGCGCCGCTGCCGGCGGCGCTTGCCGGTGCCACCGTCAAACCGGAAACACGCTGATCCCATGAACGTGACGACCGATCTCGACATCTGGACCCTGATCCTCGGCGCGAGCGCCGTGGTGAAGGCGGTGATGCTGCTGCTGGCGGTGGTGTCGTTCATGTCGTGGCTGTTCATCTTCAGCAAGTGGTTCGCGATCCGCCGCGCGCGCAGCCAGACCGAGCGCTTCGAGCGCGAGTTCTGGGGCGGCAACGACCTGAACCTGCTCTACCAGGGCGCGGTCAACAACCGCCACAGCATCGGCAGCCTCGAGCGCATCTTCGAGTCGGGCTTCCGCGAGTTCGCCAAGCTGCGCAACCAGCGCGCGCCGGGCGAGGCGAGCGACATGGTGGACGGCGCGCGCCGCGCCATGCGCGCCACCTACCAGCGCGAGATGGACCACCTCGAGCGGCACCTCGCGTTCCTCGCCTCCACCGGCTCGGTGAGCCCGTACGTGGGCCTGTTCGGCACGGTGTGGGGGATCATGCACGCCTTTCGCAGCCTCGCCAACGTGCAGCAGGCGACGCTCGCGCAGGTCGCGCCCGGCATCGCGGAGGCGCTGGTGGCCACGGCGCTGGGCCTGTTCGCCGCGATCCCCGCGGTGGTTGCGTACAACCGCTATTCCTACCTCATCGACCGCCTGTCGATCCGCTTCGAGAGCTTCATGGAGGAGTTCTCGAACATCCTGCACCGCCATGCGGTGAAGTAGCCATGGCCGCGCTGCACCGCAAGCGCCGTCCGATGCACGAGATCAACATCGTGCCGTACGTGGACGTGATGCTGGTGCTGCTCGTGATCTTCATGGTGACCGCGCCGCTCATCACGCCCGGGGTGGTCGACTTGCCGTCGGTGTCGAAGGCCGCCAA
>DASTTC010000324.1:0-4940 GCA_035760345.1 Burkholderiales bacterium
CCCGAGAAGGCGATGCCGACTTTTTCGCCCCTGGGCAGCGTGCTGAGGATCGTGGCCAAGTTCCCGCTCTCCGTAAAGCGGGGATGATACGTGATGGGCGATAGAATGGCCGCCGTGCGCGCACTCGCCTTCGCCGTGGTCATCGCCGTGTCGTTCAACTGCACCGCTGCGCCGTTCGCGGTGCGACTGGGGGACGAGCGCATCGTGCTCGATGCGCCGCCCGGCTTCGCCGACACGCTCGAGCTCGCCTCGCCGCGCCTGCAGGAGCTCGCCGAGAGCCTCACGCCGGCCTCCAACCGCATCCTGCTGTTTGCGCTCACGGACGCCGACCTGCGCCGCTTCAGCTCGGGCGACACGCCCGAGCTGCTGCGCTACCTGCTGGTGGCCACGCCGCGCGCGCTGGAGCGTAACAGCGTCGGACTGTCGGAATTCCGCGCCTTCGCCGCCGAAGCGGTACGCGGCCTGGGCGACCCGATGGCGAGCGGCGAGCTGCGCGCGTTTCTCGACACCCGGCCCATCGGCCAGCCGAGTTTGGTACGCGAGCTGCGCCGCACGCCGCTATTCGTCTCGCTGCTCATCGCCACCCGATTGCCGCCGCGCACCGAGACCGAACCGCAGTACCTGCTCCACACCACGACGCTGATGCTGGTTCGCGGCAAGGCGCTCAGCGTCTCGACCTACACCCGGTACCGCGACGCCAGCGACGCCGACTGGCTGCTCGACGCGACGCTGCGCTGGACCGGAGAGCTCCAGCGCCTGAATGGCCGTTGACGAGAGCGCGCTCGCCGGCGCCTTCGCCGGCGAGATCGCGGATCGCTGGCGCGCGCCCGACCTGCTCGAGCACCTGTCCCGCCTGCCGGCGCTGCTCGCCGCGCCCGGAGCGCAACTGCTGGCCGCCGGCCGCAATCGCAATATCCGCCTCGAGCTGCCGGTGAACGGCCGCAATGTCGCGATGATGGTCAAGGCATTCGGCCAGCAGGCCTGGCTGAGGGACTTGCGCGACGCGCGCCGCGGCTCGAAGGCCCGGCGCACCTACGAAGCGGCCGTGCACCTGGTGCGGCACGGCGCCGGCACCCCGGCGCCGATCGGATACCTCGAGCGCTGGGAGGACGGTCGGCTGCGCGAGAGCTACTACCTCGCAGCGTTCCAGGACGGTGCGCAGACCATGCGCGACGCGCTGTTGCGCCTGTTCGACGACCGCCCGCCGCAGGCGGCGCGCTTCGTGAGCCTGCTCGAATGCGTGGCCACAGGCATGCGGGGCATGCACGAGGCGGGGTTCCTGCACAACGATTTCGGCGCCCAGAACGTGCTGCTGCGGTCCACCGGCGCGGAAGGTTGGCGCGACTTCATGGTGGTGGACCTCAACCGCGGGCGCATCCGCGGTGCGCTCGGCCTGCGCCAGCGCGCGTTCGACCTGTCGCGCCTCGAGTTGCCCTCCCAGCTGGTGCAGATGTTCGCCGAGATGTACTGGGGCGGCATTCCGCCTCGCGGGCTGCTCGGTTGGAACCGCTTCTACCGCTGGCTGTACAGCGATAAAGTGCGCTTGCGCCGCTGGCGCAGCGCCTTGCGCGGCCGGCGCCGCGATCCGTCCGAACGCGACTATCCCGCGGCGCGCGACGTCTGGATCTGGGACGTGCCCACCGCACAGCCGATCAGCGCGCTGCTGCGACGCGACCGTGCCCGCCTTTACCCGCGCTCGCGCGGGCGCCGCTTGGTCCTGGACACTTTGCGCGCGGCGCCCGCCGTGTGGCGCGAGTACCAAGCGCTGCGCGCCGTGGCCTACGCACGCCCCGTCGCCATGGCGGGACGCGTCGGCATGGCACTCGAGCCGACGCCCGCCACGCTCGAGCAGGAACTTGCGCTGCTCGCGGGCCTGGGCCGCGTGCCCGCGCTGGTGCGCTTGTATCACCACGACACGCCGCAGCGCCTGCGCTTGCGGATTGATCTGGTGCGCGCGCTGCATCGCGCTGGACACGCCGTCGGCATCGCGCTGGTGCAGGACCGCAGCGCGCTGCGCCACCCGGATTCGTGGCGGGCCTTCGCCGGCGCTGCGCTCGAGGACGTGGCGGAGGTCGCGGACTTCGTCGAGGTCGGACATGCCATCAACCGGGTGACATGGGGCGTGTGGGGCTACGAGGAGTTGCGCGCACTCTATGCGCCATTGCCCGAGTTGCAGGCCCGCTTCCCGAGACTGCGCTTTACCGGCCCGGCGGCGATCGACTTCGAGTACGCGGCGGTGTTTCCCGCCTTGCGCGAGTGGCCGCGCGAAGTGCCCTTGGCCGCGCTTTCGCACCATCTCTACGTCGACCGGCGCGGTGCCCCCGAGAACCCGCAGCACGGGTTCGGCGCGCCGGAGAAATTCACCCTGGGCCGGGCGGTCACGCGCGCTGCGGGCGTCGATCGCTTCGTGGTGTCCGAAGTGAATTGGCCGCTACGCGACACGGGCGCGCACGCGCCCATCCATGCGCCGTACTTTCCGGCCTGGCGCCACGCGGCAGACGTGGGCGCCACCGAGGACGAGTACGCCGACTACCTGCTGCGCTACCTGTGCCTCGCGCTCGGCTCGGGCATGGTGGATCGCGTTATCTGGTGGCGCCTCGCGGCGCGCGGCTTTGGCCTGGTCGACGACGCCGATCCGGCGGCGCTGCGCGCGCGGCCTGCGTATGCGATGCTCAAGCAGTACTTGCAGTTGCTTGGGGACGCGACGTTCGTCGGCGCGCGGATGCCCGAACGCCGCGGCCAGCGCCATGGGCGCTACCGCTTCGCGTTCCGGCGCGCCGACGGCGAGATCGTGGCGCTGACCTGGGCGCACGGCCCCGCGCTGCCGTTTCCCGCGGACGAGGCCTGCAGCCGGGTCGAAACCGCGTTTGGCGAAACCGTCGTTGCGCCCGCCCGACTCGCCGGCCGCCCCTTCTACCTGCGCGGCGCACGCGCGTAGAATCGCGCCATGCCCTCCTTCGACATCGTGTCCCAGGTCAATTCCCAGGAAGTGAAGAACGCCGTCGAGCAGTCGAACAAGGAGATCCAGAACCGCTACGACTTCAAGGGCTCGGATGCGCGCATCGAGCAACAGGAATTCGAGCTCACGGTGTTCGCGGACGACGAGTTCAAGCTCGGCCAGGTCACCGACGTGCTGCGCCAGCGCCTGGCCAAGCGCAATGTGGACGTGCGCTGCCTGGAGCTGGGCGGGGTGGAGAGCATTTCCGGGGACAAGGCGAAGCGCGTGATCACGGTGAAGACCGGCATCGCGCAAGACAAGGCCAAGGCCATCCAGAAGCTCGTCAAGGACGCGAAGCTTAAAGTTCAACCGTCGATCCAGGGCGACCTGGTGCGCATTTCAGGCGCCAAGAAGGACGACTTGCAGGCGGCGATCCAGCGGGTGCGGCAAGCGGTTACCGACGTCCCGCTGCAGTTCATCAACTTCCGCGACTGAGTCCTTCCGCCCAGCGGTGGTAGATGCGCTCGGCGACCGCGTGCAACTGCGTCACGCGCCGCGCCAGGTCGCGCTGCATCTCTTCGGGATCCTGCACGCCAAGCGAATGCCGCGAGCGCGCGATCTCCTCTGCCCCGCCGCGCACCCAGTCGCGCACCATGTCCTCGGTCATCTCGACATGGCACTGCATGCCGAAGTGCCGGCCGAGCGCGAACGCCTGGTTGGGACAATGCGGGCTCTCCAGCACGCGCGTGCCGCCCGGCGGTATGGAAAACGCCTCGCCGTGCCAATGGAAAGACTCGAAGCCCTGCACCGGGCCGAACCAGTCGCGCGCCAGGGCATTGTCCGCCACGCCCACCGCGCCCCAGCCGATCTCCTTCACCGCCGCGGGTCGTACCTCGCCGCCGAAGGCACGCGCGATGAGCTGGCCGCCCAGGCAATGCCCCAGTACCGGCACGTCCTGGCGCACCGCGTCGGCGATCAGCTTGAGCGCCGGAATAATCCACGGCAATTCGTCGTTCACGCTCATCGGCCCCCCCATGAATACGAGTCCGGAGTAGGCCCGCGCGCTGCGCGGCACCTTGCGGCCCTCGTCCAGCGCCACGAGCTGCCAGGGAATCTCCCTGCGCTCGAGATAGCTGGCAAAATACCCCGGGCCCTCGCTGGGAGCGTGGCGGAAGATGGCAACCGGCTTCATCGTTCGGCATTCTAGTGCGGCCACCGCCGCGCGCCTCCTCGCGATCCTACTCGCGCTCGCTGCCGCGCCCGCGGCGGCGCTCGAGGTGACGCTGGTGGGCACCTTCGGCGACAAGGCGGCGATCCTCGTGATCGACGGCGCCGCGCCGCGCACCGTGCGCGTCGGGCGCGACGCCGGCGGCGTCACCCTGATCTCGGTCGAGCGCGACCAGGCCGTGATCGAGGTGGCCGGCGCGCGGCGCACGCTCGCGCGCGGCCAGCACTACAGCACCGGCGCCGACGCGCGCCAGAGCGTGACCCTCGCCGCGGACACGCGCGGCCACTACGTCACCGAAGGCGCGATCAACGGCCAGCCGGTGCGCTTCGTCCTCGACACGGGCGCGACGGTGGTGGCGCTGCCCGCGGCCGACGCCCGGCGCCTCGGCCTGGACTACCGCAAGGGCACGCTGGCGCTCACCAAGACCGCCGCCGGCGTGGTGCCGGTGTACCGCGTCCGCCTGGACAGCGTGCGCCTGGGCGCCATCGAGGTCGCGGCGGTGGACGCAGTCGTGATCGAGCAGGGGCTGGACATCGCCCTGCTCGGCATGAGCTTCCTCAACCGCGTCGACATGCGCAACGAGGGCCAGGTCATGACCCTCATCCGGCGCTACTAGCCGCCGCCGGGCACCAGCGGCACGAAGCGCACCGGCAGCACGCTGCGCCGATCCACGCCGCCGTCGGCGCGCTTGGTCAGGACCAGCAGCTCCTGCACTTCGTGGCGAGCGCCCACCGGGATCACCAGCCGCCCGCCGGGCTTCAATTGATCGATGAG
>DASTTC010000325.1:0-10006 GCA_035760345.1 Burkholderiales bacterium
CCGGCGCGGGTGCGCAGGTATCCGTACAGCGTCATCTGCGCGACATGGCTGGCGCGCGTTTGCAGGAAGTCGCGCAACGCGTCTGCGTCGTGCACGGGTTCGGCCCGGCGCCAGCGTCGCAGCCAGGCTTGCAGGGAAGCCGTCAGGCGGGATACGGATGATGGTTGCACCGCCGCATTATCGGGGGTCGGAACCGTGCACGGCCAGTATTGACATAGTCTAAAATCGGCTTGCCTGCTAAAGCATGGCCCGGGCCACCGGGCGTGGGGACAACAACAGAGGAGGGCATGCAATGAACACGGCAGCATCCAACCAAGAGGTCCACTGGCAGCGTACCCGCCGGCTGATGATCATTCACATGGTCATCTGGTTCATCTTCTCCTACCTCGTGCACTGGTTCGCCACGGACCTGAACGCGTACAAGTTCAACGATTTCCCGCTCGGCTATTACATGGCCGCGCAGGGATCGCTCGTCGCCTTCGTCGTGCAGCTGTTCATCTTTTCCTGGCAGCAGCACAAGGTCGACGTCGAGTGCGGCATGGCCGAACCGGAATAGGGGAGAACAACAATGGCTTTGTTCAGAATGCAGGGCTCGTTCATCGACAACCTGCCCAAGATCTACGGCTTCTACACGGGCGGCTTCGTGGTGTTCGTCGGCCTCATGGCGATCGCCGAATCGATGGGGATGAAGGAGGACACGATCGGACTGATGTTCGTGGGCTTCACGATCTTCATCTATGCCTTGATCGGCTGGCTGTCGCGCACGATGCAGCTCGATGCCTACTACGTCGCGGGGCGACAGGTCCCTACGGTGTTCAACGGCATGGCGACAGCCGCCGACTGGATGTCGGGTGCGTCGTTCGTGGCGATGGCCGGCGGCATCTACTTGGGCGGCCACCCGTATCTCGCCTACGTGGTCGGCTGGACCGGCGGCTACGTGCTGGTGGCGGTGCTGATGGCGCCGTACCTGCGCAAGTTCGGCTGCTACACGGTGCCGGATTTCATCGGCACGCGCTACGGCGGCAACTTCGCGCGCTTGTGCGCGGTGCTGGTGCTGGTGGTCGCCTCGTTCACCTACGTGACGGCGCAGATCAACGCCACGGGCACCATCGCTTCGCGCGCGCTGCTGATCCCGTTCGGCGTCGGCGTCTGGCTCGGTCTGGCCGGGATCCTGCTCTGCTCGATGCTGGGAGGCATGCGGGCGGTGACCTGGACGCAGGTCGCGCAGTACATCGTGCTGATCATCGCCTACCTGGTGCCGGTAATCTGGATGTCGAACAAGCAGGGCTTCGGCGTCATCCCGCACCTGGTATACGGCGACGCGATCAACCGCATCGCGGAGCTCGAGCAGATGCACCAGGTCGGCATCCTCAAGCCGCTGCAGGGGCAGGGCGGCCTGTCGGCGCTGGTGGTGAAGCACAATCAGCCTGCCGATACCTTCGTCGCCAACTGGCGCTTCGTGACGCTGACCGCGTGCATGATGATCGGCACGGCTTCGCTGCCGCACATCCTGATGCGCTACTTCACGACGCCGTCGGTCAAATCGGCGCGCGCCTCGGTGGCCTGGTCGCTGTTCTTCATCTTCCTGCTGTACTTCACGGCGCCGGCGCTCGCCACCTTCACCAAGCTGCAGATGCTCGACCCGAATCTCGCCACCAGCGTGATCGGCAAGACGCTCGCGGAGGTGAACGCGCACGTCTGGGTGCAGAAGTGGACCGCGGTCGGGGCGGTGAAGGTGATCGACTTCAACGGCGACGGTATCGTGCAGGTCAACGAGTTCTTCATGCGCGGCGACATTGTCGTGCTGGCGACCCCGGAGATCGCGGGACTGCCGTACGTCATATCGGGCCTGGTGGCGGCGGGCGGCATGGCCGCGGCGATGTCGACCGCGGACGGCCTGCTGCTCGCGATCGCCAACGCGCTGTCGCATGATCTGTACTACAAGATCATCGACCCGAAGGCCGACGTGAAGCGCCGGTTGATCGTGGCACGGGTGCTGCTGATCGTCATCGGCGCGATCGGGGCGTTCATCGCCAGCCTGCGACTCACGGACATTCTGGGCGCCGTCGCCTGGGCGTTCGATTTCGCCATGTCGGGGCTGTTCTTCCCGTTGGTGCTCGGCGTGTGGTGGAAGCGTGCCAACAAGGCGGGCGCCATCGCGGGCATGCTGGTCGGGCTGGGCGCCGGCACCTGGTACTTGTACGCAGTCAAGTGGGGCGGCATGGTGCCGTGGTGGGGCATGGACGACGTGCGCTTCGGCATCATCGGCGCGACCGCGAGCCTCGTCTCGATGGTGGTGGTGACCTTGCTCACGCCCGCGCCCGACAAGGCGACCCAGGACATGGTCGACGAAGTGCGCATACCGAAGGGCCAGACGATTCTCGGCTCGACGCACTAGACGGACCTTTCCAGCTCAAGCCGGGGCGATCCGTTCGCCCCGGTTTTTTTTTGCCGTTCCGGCCCTACAATCTACGGCGAGCGTCGAGCGCGTCATGATCGAAGCCTTTCCCCTCTGGATCGTCATTCTCGATTACGTCCTCGGCGTGATCATGTGGACGCTGCTCGGGCGTTCCGCCATGCGGATTTTCCTGTCGGAGAACAGCTCGTTCTTTTTCATGCGCTTCTTCGTGCGCTCGACGAATCCGCTCCTGCGGCTGTTCAAGCCGATCACGCCCGAGTTCCTGATCGAGCCGGTGGTGCCGCTGTACGTGGCCTGGTTCTTCTTCATGGTGCGCTTCTACCTGATGCCCTGGATGCTCGGCTATTCGGTGATGGGCATGTTGTCGTTTCCCCTCGAAGGCGAGGTCGCCCGGAGCATTGCCCGGCTGATGGGAAGATTCGTCAACTAGCAGCGCCCCGTGCGCGGGCGTGGAGAGACGCGATGGCCAAGAAAGTATTGATCGTCGACGACGAGCCCAATATCGTCGCTTCGCTCGAGTTCCTGCTGCGGCAAAGCGGCTACGAGGTGCACGTCGCCGCGGACGGCGCGGCGGCCTTGCGGCAGGTGCAGGCCGTGGCGCCGGACCTCGTGCTGCTCGACGTCATGATGCCGGAGAAGAGCGGCTACGATGTCTGCCAGCGCATCCGCGCGCATCCCGAATGGAGCAACATCAGGATCGTGATGCTGTCGGCGAAGGGGCGCGAGGCCGAGATGACCAAGGGCCTGTCGCTGGGCGCGGACGCGTACGTGACGAAGCCGTTTTCCAATGCCGAGCTGGTGGCGCGCATCGGCGAGCTGCTGCAGGAAGGGGGGTCCCCGGAAGGCGCATGAGCACGCGCGGCAGGCTGCTCGCCTGGACCGCAGCGCTGTACGGCGTCGCGCTGGCCGTGCCGGCGGCGCTTTTCATGCTGCTCGCGGCCGGGCTGCCCGAGCAAGATGCGACGGCGCTGATGCGTGTCGTGGAGCAGCGCACGCCGGTGCTGCTGTTCGGCGCGTTGCTGCTGCTGCCCGCCTGCGCCGCCGCCGTGAAATGGCTGCTGGGCGGCTACCTCGCCGCGGCGCAAGATCTCGCCGAGCACACCCGTCTGATCCGCAGCGCCAACGCCGGACTGCGGCTGGAGGCGCACGGTGGCCCGCTGGCCGGCGTTGCGGCCGCGGTCAACGAGCTTGCTGAAGCCTACCGCGGCCTGCAGCGCGACAGCGAAGTACGCGCCGCGGAAGCGCGTTCACGGCTCGAGGAAGAGCGCAACCGACTGGCGGCGCTGATGTCCGAGCTGACCCAGGGCGTCATGGTCTGCAACGCCGACGGCACGATCCTGCTCTACAACGAGCAGGCGCGGATGCTGTTCGCAGCGACGGACGCCGCCGCCCGCCCGCCGCTGGTCGGCCTCGGGCGGTCGTTGTTCGGTCTGATCGATCGCGCGCAGATCGAGCACGCGGCGCAGAGGCTCGAGCGCAGCCTGGAGCGCGGCGAGCGCCTGCCGAGCGCGCGCCTGGTGACGGTCACGGCCGCCGGGCGCTTGCTCAAGGTGCAGGTGGCGCCGTTTCTCGGCGCGCAAGCGCGACTCGCCGGCCTGGTGCTCGCGCTGGAGGACGTCACCGAACTGCTCGGTCGCGAGTCGCAGCGCCGCTCGCTGCTGCAGCTGCTTGCGGCGCGCATCCGCGCGCCGGCGGCCAATATCCGCGCCGCAGCGGAGAACCTCGCCGCGTATCCGGAGATCGAAGCGCAGCGGCGCACGCAGTTCATCGATATCCTGGCAGCCGAATCGCGTGCGCTCTCGTCCACCCTCAACGACGCGCTGCGCGAGTACGCCGATGCCCTGAAGGCGGCATTGCGGCTCGAGGACATGCGGGTCACGGATCTGCTCGAGTTCGCGCGGCTGCGCATTGCGGGCGCGCTCGGCGTCGCCACGGAGCTCGACGAGGTCGCGGACGAGCTCTGGGTGCGCGTCGACAGCTACGCGCTCGTGCAGGCCATGGTCCATCTTGCCGTGCGCCTGCGCGACGAGCATGGCGTGCGCAAGCTCGCGCTGCGTGCCCGCCCCGCGGAGCGATACGTGGAGATCGACCTGGCGTGGAGTGGCGCGATCGTCGCCAGCGACGCGCTGACGCAGTGGGAACTGCAGCCGATGGAGGGGGGCGCGGAACAGTCGCCGCTCGCAGTGCGCGACGTTCTGGAGGAGCACGGCGGCGAGGTGTGGTATTGGAGCGAAGGCGTCGGCGGCCTGCGCTCTGGCGGCTTCCGCTTCCTGATCCCGGGCGCGCAGCGCGCCGAGACCACGGCGCGCGCAGGCGGCGCCGCGCAGAGCCGGCCCGAGTACTACGACTTCGACCTGTTCGCGCGGGATGCGGTACCGGCCGCGCTCAACGAGGCGCCGCTGGTGAAGCTCAGCTACACCGTGTTCGACACCGAGACGACCGGTCTGGAGCCCTCGGCGGGCGACGAGATTATCAGCATCGGTGCGGTGCGCGTCGTCAACGGCAGGTTGCTGCGCAACGAGGTGTTCGAGCAGCTGGTCAATCCGCACCGCGCCCTCAACCCCGATTCGGCGCGCGTGCACCGGATCGATGCGGCGACGCTCCGCAATCAGCCGGCGATCGGCGAGGTGCTGCCGTCCTTCCACCATTTCTGCGAGGATACGGTACTGGTTGCGCACAATGCCGCCTTCGACATGCGATTTCTCGAGCTGAAGCAGGCGAGCAGCGGCGTGCGCTTCAGCCAGCCGGTGCTCGACACCCTGCTGCTCTCGGCAGTCGTGCACCCGAGCCTGGAGGACCACAGCCTCGAGGCGATTGCCGCGCGCCTGGGCGTGAGCGTCATGGGTCGGCATACCGCGCTGGGGGATGCCCTGCTGACCGCTGAGATTCTGATGAAGCTGCTGCCCCTGCTCGCCGAGCGCGGCATCCGGAACCTCGGGCAGGCGCTCGAGGCGTCGCGCAAGTCCTACTACGCCAGGCTGCAATATTAGGCTGCAGGGTGCGCGCAAATGCCCGGTAGATACGACCATCTGGAACGGCGCATCGCCGAAGAACAGCAGACCTTCGCACGCCCGCTGCGCTCGCTGCTGCGCGGCGTGACGATCACCTGCGATCAGGCGCGCCCGGTGGCCGAAGTGGCGGCGCTGATGCGGACCAAAGGTGTCGGATCGGTGATCGTGCTCGACGGCGCGCAGCGGCCGGTCGGCATCGTCACATCGCACGATATCGTGAGCACGCTCGCGGACGGCGCGGGTACCCGGCCCGTGGCGGAACGCATGACGCGCGAGCCGCGCACGCTTCCCGCCCATGCGCTCGCCTACGAGGCGGCGCTGTTGATGAGCTCCGGGCGCATTCGCCACGTTCTCGTGACCGACCAGGGTCGGCTGCTCGGCGTGGTATCCGAACGCGACCTGTTCGCGCTGCAGCGCCTCGGGCTGGGCGAGGTGACGATGGAGATCCAGCTCGCCCGGGAGATCGGGGTTTTGGCGGAGATCGCGGCCGACATACGCAAGCTGACCGCGGGGCTGGTCGAGCACGGCGTTGCCGCCGAGCAGCTCATGGCGCTCGTGTCGGTGCTCAACGACCGTTTGTCGCACCGGGTCATCGAAATCGTGCGCCAGCGCCACGATCTCGAGCGCATCAGCTGGTGCTGGCTCGCGTTCGGCAGCGAGGGCAGGCTGGAGCAGACCTTCAGCTCCGATCAGGACAACGGCCTGCTGTTCGTGGCGCACGACGATGCAGCGCCGCCGCGCGTGCGCGAGCGCCTGCTGCCGTTCGCGCGCGCAGTCAATGAGGCGCTCGACGCGTGCGGCTTCGCCTTGTGCAAGGGCAATGTCATGGCGTCGAATCCCGAGTTGTGCCTTTCACTGGACGAATGGCGCGCGAAGATGGCGGGCTGGGTCGAAACGACGCTGCCCAAGGCGCTGCTCGACGCCGTGATCTGTTTCGATTTCAGGCCGATCTACGGCGACGATGCACTCGCCGACCAACTGCACGCATGGGTGCACGAGCGCGTACGTCGCGCCCCCGTGTTCCTGCGGCACATGGCGGACAATGCGCTCCAGGCGCAGCCGGCGCTGGGCAGGCTCGGCGGCTTCGTGACGGACGACGCCCCCGGCGCCGAGGGCACGATCGACCTCAAACTGCACGGCGCGCGCATCTTCATCGATGTGGCACGCATCTATGCCTTGGCGCACGCTATTCCCCAGACGAACACCGCCGGGCGGTTACGCGCGGTGCGCGCCGCGGTTGGCATGAGCGATGCGCACGCGGAAGCCTCGGTCGGCGCGTTCTTCGCGATCCAGGCCATTCGCCTGCAGGTCCAGGCGCGCGGCCAAGGGACGGCGGCCCTGCAAAATCGCATCGACCCGGCGAACCTGGGCCGTCTCGACAGCACGATGCTCAAGGAGTCCCTGCGCATCGCCCGCGAGCTGCAGCAGCGGCTGGCGCTCGACTACCGGCTGTGAATCCGGCCCATCGGCTGCGGCCGGCGCGAATCCGGCGGGGTAGAATGCCGTAATTGCGGAGCGACGCGATTGCGCAGACGGATGGAGAGATGGCCGAGCGGCTGAAGGCGCACGCTTGGAAAGCGTGTATACGTTAATAGCGTATCGTGGGTTCGAATCCCACTCTCTCCGCCAGCAGACAACGGCGGGCCTCCCCGCATTGCAGTCCGGTGAACCTGGTCAGGTCCGGAAGGAAGCAGCCACAGCTGGGTCCTGCAAGTGCCGGGGGTTAGGCTCGCCACCCATTCGGCGGCACAAAGGGGGCCTGTGGCTCCCTTTGTGCCGGGGATCTTCCGACAGGATGTCGTAGATGAGCTATCAAGTGCTTGCCCGCAAGTGGCGGCCGCGCGACTTCGAATCGGTCGTGGGACAGGAGCATGTCGTGCGCGCGCTGCGTCATGCGCTCGAACACAAGCGCCTGCACCATGCCTACCTGTTTACCGGAACGCGCGGCGTGGGCAAGACCACGCTCGCCCGCATTCTCGCCAAATGCCTGAATTGCGAGTCCGGCATCACGGCGCAGCCTTGTGGGCGGTGCAGCGCGTGCCAGGAGATCGACGGCGGTCGCTTCGTCGACATGCTCGAAGTCGATGCGGCCACGAATACGAAGGTGGACGAGATGCGCCAGCTCCTGGACACGGCACAGTACGCGCCGACGCGGGGGCGGTTCAAGGTCTACGTCATCGATGAAGTGCACATGCTCTCGAACTCGGCATTCAATGCAATGCTGAAGACGCTCGAGGAGCCCCCCGAGCACCTGAAGTTCATCCTTGCGACAACCGATCCGCAGAAGGTGCCGGTGACAGTGCTGTCGCGGTGCCTACAGTTCAACCTGAAACAAATGCCGAGTACGGCCATTGCGGCCCACCTGTCAAAACTGCTCGAAGCCGAGCGCATCACCTTCCAGCCCGAAGCACTTGCCCTTATCGGACGGGCGGCGGCCGGGAGCATGCGCGACGCGCTGTCTCTGCTGGATCAAGCGATTGCACATGGCGCAGGGCAAGTCACGCTGGAAGGCGCGCGCGAAATGCTGGGTACTGTGGATCGGGCCTACCTGCTGCAGATGCTGGACGCGATCGCAGAGGCGGACGGGCGTCAAGCGCTGGCGGTCGCCGACGAAATGCAGGCCCGCAGCCTGTCTTTCGACTCCGCACTGCAGGAACTGGCGGGACTGCTGCTCCAACTGGCGCTGGTGCACGCGACAGGCATTGCGCCCGACGCGGACGGGCAGGAGCGCGACAGACTTGTCGTGCTCGCGCGCCGTCTGGACCCGGAGTCCGTGCAGTTGTGCTATCAGATCGCCTTGCAGGGCCGACAGGACCTCGATCTGGCGCCTGATGAGCATGCCGGATTCCTGATGACGCTACTGCGCATGATCGCCTTCCGGCCAGAAGCGCAATCAGTCGGGAAGCTGGAGTCGCCCGCTGCCGCTGTGCCACGTGTGCAGGTGAAATCCGAAGCGCCGGTGCCTGCGGTACCTCGACCGCAGTCGAGTGCGAACGTGGAGCAAGGGGCTGCGCAGGGGCAAGGCTTCGACGGCGATTGGCCTGCGCTGGTCAAGCATCTGCCGGTTGCAGGTGCGGCGCGGGAACTGGCACGCAACTCCGTCTTGGCTCGCCACGAGCCCGGTCAGTTCGAATTGGCAGTGCCGAAATCGAAAGCCTATTTGGCTGACCCGGGGTACCGGGACAAGCTCAAGGCCGGGCTGGAGCGACACTTCGGGAGCGGGATCTCACTCAAAGTGACGGTGGGCGAAGCAACCGGCACGACGGCAGCGGAGATCGAATCGCAGGCGCAGGAAACGCGACGTGCCGATGCAGTGCGCACGGTGCAGGGCGACCGATTTGTGCAGGATCTGGTCGACATTTTCGATGGCAAGATCGTGAATTCTGGCGTCAGGTCCAACGACGACAAGGACTAGCTCGGGAGGAAGGCATGCGCGGCAATATCGGCCAGTTGATGAAACAGGCGCAGATGATGCAGGAGAACATGCGCCGTATGCAGGAGCAGCTGGCCTCGGTCGAGGTCGAGGGCCAGGCGGGTTCGGGCACCATCAAGGTGCTGATGACCTGCAAGCACGAAGTGCGGCGCGTGTCGATTGATCCCAGTGTGACCGGCGATGACCGGGAAATGCTTGAGGACCTCCTGACAGCCGCATACAACGACGCGGCGCGAAAGGTCGAAGCCACCGTGGCGGAGAAAATGGGCGGTGTGACGGCAGGCCTGGGCTTGCCCCCGGGTATGAAATTGCCGTTCTGAGCCGACCGTGGGCAGGGAATCGGTGCCGGGCGCGAAAGGCCTGGACAAGCTGTTGGAGGCGCTGCGGGTTCTACCGGGCGTGGGCCCCCGTTCGGCCCAGCGCATGGCCTATCACCTGTTGCAGCATGACCGCGGGGGGGCTGAGCAACTGTCGAAGGCCTTGGCCGAGGCACTTGTCCGGGTACGTCACTGCGCCCTATGCAACAACTACACCGAAGACGAGGTGTGTGCGCTGTGCCGTTCCCCAAGGCGCGATCGCTCGATGTTGTGCGTGGTGGAGACGCCCGCCGACCTCTCGATGGTGGAACAAACCGCAGCCTACTCGGGCATGTACTTTGTCTTGATGGGGCGCCTTTCGCCACTGGACGGCGTGGGGCCACACGACATCGGATTGGAGCGGCTGCTCGCCCGGGCGACCGAAGGCGAGGTCGTCGAGGTGGTGTTGGCGACGAACTTCACCAACGAAGGTGAGGCGACCGCCCACTACATTGCCGAGATGCTGCGTGCGCGGAGCATTCGCGTCAGTCGAATAGCGCGCGGGGTGCCTCTGGGGGGCGAGCTGGAGTATGTGGATGCCGGCACGCTCTCGCAGGCGCTGCTGGACCGCCGCGGCGTCTAGCCAGTCTGGGCGCCTCGCCGGCAGATTGATTGACACACTTTTCTCAAAGTCGCTATAATTCCACCTCTTCGGACGCGGGGTGGAGCAGTCTGGCAGCTCGTCGGGCTCATAACCCGAAGGTCAGAGGTTCAAATCCTCTCCCCGCAACCAGCTCTTTAAAAATTCGCAGCCGATAGGTGTGGGCGCTCGATGCGGAAGGCTTAA
>DASTTC010000326.1:0-3419 GCA_035760345.1 Burkholderiales bacterium
GCGTCTCGTAGATGTTGTAGAGCGCGTTGCCCCCCAGCGTGCGCTCGGACTTCGGGTCGGGCTGGCGCCGCTCGGTCATGGCGACGCCCATGTTGTTCGGCAGGCAGGCGAGCAACGCATCCGCCATCGCCATGTCGAGGAAGTCGCCCTTGCCCGTGTCCTTGCGGCGCAGCAGCGCCATCAGCACGCCGGCGAGCGTCATCGTCGCGACCAGCATGTCGGCATTCGCCAGCGCGGGGATCGCCGGCTTGCCGTCGCCGCCGCGGTTCAAGGACAGCACGCCCGTCATCGCCTCGGTGCCGAGGTCGTGCGTCGCGAGGTCGCGGTAGGGCCCCGTCTGGCCGAACGCGGCGATGGACGCGTACACGATGCGCGGCGCGCGCTTCGAGACCTGGGCGTAGCCGATGCCCAGCCGATCGACGACGCCGGGACGGAACGACTCGATCAGCACGTCGGATTTTTCGGCCAGGCGCATCAGGATCTCCACGCCCTGCGGGTCCTTGAGATTGAGCGCGAGGCTGCGCTTGCCGCGCTGGGTGTTGGTGAAATACACGCTCACGCCGTCGCGCTTGGCGCCGATCTCGCGCGTCGGCTCGCCCTCCTCGATCGACTCGACCTTGATCACCTCGGCGCCTTGATCCGCCATCAGCTGCGTGGCGAGCGGACCCGGCAGAAAGCGCGACAGGTCGACGACGCGCACGCCCTCGAGCTTCATCCGGCCGCCTTCGCCGACTTCAGCGCCGCAATATCGGCCGGCGAATAGCCGAGCTCCGCGAGCAGCGCGTCGGTGTGCTCGCCGAGCTTGGGCGCGGGGTTCGCCGGCAGCGGCTCGGCGAGGCGAAACGGGCTCGCCACCAGCTTGAAGCCGGGCTGGTCCGGGTGATCGAACACCTGCACGCCGCCGCGCTCGAGGAAGTACGGGTTCTGCAGCGCCTGCGCCAAGTCGTAGACAGGCGCACAGGGAATGGTGCCGCGCAGCTTCTCCAGCCACGCCTGCGTGGTTTGCTTCGAGAACTCCCCGTCGAGAATCGCAGTCAGCGCGTCGCGATGCTCGCGCCGCGCGGCGAAGTCGGGGTACTTCTGCTTCAGCTCGGCCCGGCCGAGTTGTTCGCACAGCACTTCCCAGAAACGCTGCGTCTGCGCCATGACGAAGATCCAGCCGTCCCGCGTGCGGTAGAGCTGCGACGGGGCGATGAACGGGTGTCCGGAGCGCGGCGCGCGCCCGGTGACCCGCTTCTCGTTCAGGTACCACGCCGCCGGGTAGTTGAGCTGGTGCATGGCGACGTCGTAGAGCGAGACGTCGATGTCGCGCCCGCGCCCGGTGCGGCGCGCCTGCAGGATGCCGGCCAGCAGCGCGAGCGCGCAGGTGGTGCCGGTGGAATAGTCCACCACCGAAAGGCCCATGCGCGAGGGCGGCCCGTCGGGCTCGCCGGTGAGCGAGAGCCAGCCCGCTTCGCCCTGCATCAGGTAGTCGTAGCCCGGCCAGGACTTCCTCGCACCGTCGCGCCCGTAGGCCGAGAGGTGCGCGCAGACGATCTTGGCATTGGCGCCTGCCAGGTCCTGGTAGGTGATCTTCAACTTCTCGGGCTGGTCGCCGCGCAGGTTCCCCATCAGGCCGTCGGCGGTGGCGACCAGCTTCAGGAGCACTTCGCGCCCGCGCGGGTGCTTGAGATCCAGCGCGAGCGATTTCTTGTTGCGGTTCAGGCTCTGGAAGAAGTGGCTGTCGTGCTCGCCGAGGAAATACGGTCCCACCGCGCGCGAGACATCCCCGCCGCCCTCGCGCTGCTCGATCTTGATCACTTCGGCGCCCAGGTCGGCGAGGTGCGCGGTGCCGAAGGGCCCGGCGCCGTAGACCTCCACCGCGAGGATGCGCACGCCCGCGAGGGGCAGCATCAGGCCGGGTTCCGCGCGATCAGCTGCTTGGCGATGATGATGCGCTGCATTTCGTTGGTGCCCTCGCCGATGCACATCAGCGGCGCGTCGCGGTAGTAGCGCTCGACGTTGAACTCGGTGGAGTAACCGTAGCCGCCGTGGATGCGCACCGCCTCGATCGAGTTCTCCAGCGCCGCCTCGGAGGCGAAGTACTTTGCCATGCCGGCTTCCATGTCGCAGCGCTCGCCCGCGTCGTAGGCGCGCGCGGCGTTCTCCACCAGCAGGCGCGCCGCCTCGCAGCGCGTCGCCATCTCGCCCAGCTTGAGTTGTATCGCCTGGTGCTCGCAGATCGGCTTGCCGAAGGTCTTGCGCACCTGGGCGTAGGCCACCGAGTCCTTCAGCGCCGCGTTGGCCACGCCCACGCCGCGCGCGGCGACGTTGATGCGGCCCAGTTCCAGGCCGCCGATGGCGTGGTGGAAGCCCTTGCCTTCCACGCCGCCGATCAGGTTCGCCGCCGGCACGCGGTAGTCCTCGAAGATGAGTTCGGCCGAGTCGATGCCCTTGTAGCCGAGCTTTTCCAGCTTCTTCGAGACGCGAAAGCCCTTGCCCTTCTCGGCGAGGAACATCGTCATGCCCTTGTGGCGCGGGCTGGCATTGGGATCGGTCTTCACCAGCAGCGCGAAGCACGAGCCCTTGATGCCGTTGGAGATCCAGGTCTTGGTGCCGTTGACCACGTAATCCTTGCCGTCCTTCACCGCGCGCGTGCGGATCGCCTGCAGGTCGGTGCCGCAGTCGGGTTCGGTGAGCGCGAGGCCGCCGCGGATTTCGCCGCTGGCGAACTTGGGCAGGAAGCGGTGCTTCTGCTCCTGGGTTCCATAGCGCGCCACTGCCGCCGCCATGATGAGGTGCGAATTGAAGATGCCGGTGAGCGACATCCAGACCTCCGAGATCTGCGCCACGATCTTGGCGTAGGTCGAGGCCGGCAGCCCGAGGCCGCCGTATTCCTGCGGAATCGTCGCTCCGAACAGGCCCAGTTCCTTCATGGTCTCGACCATCGCGTCCGGGTACTCGTCCTTCTTCTCCAGATCCCTCGCCTTGGGCCGCACGTCGCGCTCCAGCCACTTGCCGATCGCGTCGAGGATCTGCGTTTCTTCTGCGGTGTTCATGGGCGCCTGGGGATCAGGATGGAACGTTTGAAGGTCATCACCGTGGTGCCGTCCTGCTTCCAGCCGCGCGTGGCCACGCTGACGATGCCCTGCCTGGGGCGGGACTTCGATTCGCGCTTTTCGAGCACCGTCGATTCCGCGTAGAGCGTGTCGCCGTTGAACACCGGCGCCGGCATCGCGATGTCGGTCCAGCCGAGGTTGGCCACCGCGTTCTGGCTCACGTCCTGCACGCTCATGCCGACCACGATGGCGAGCGTCAGCGTGCTGTTGACGAGCGGCTTGCCGAACTCCGTTGCCTTCGCGTACTCCTCGTCGAAGTGGATCGGGTGCTGGTTCATGGTGAGCAGCGTGAACCAGGTGTTGTCGGCCGCCGTGATGGTG
>DASTTC010000327.1:0-2383 GCA_035760345.1 Burkholderiales bacterium
GGACATCGACGAGATGGACCAGGTGGTGGGCCAGTTCCTAGAGTTCGCGCGCGGCGATGACGAGCCGCGCGCGGCGCAGGACCCGGGCGCGATGCTGGCGGAGATCGGCGAGCACTACGCGCGTCTCGGCCGCAAGATCGAAGTGCGCAATGCGGCGGTGCCGCCTTTCGCCTTCGCTCGCATGGCGCTGCGCCGCGCGATCTCCAACCTCGTCGAGAACGCCTTGCGCTATGCGGGCGAGCCGGTCGAGCTCGACGCGCGCCGCGAAGGCGTGCAGGTGGTGATCGAGGTGCTGGACCGAGGTCCCGGCATTCCGGACGGCGAGACCGAACGGCTCAAGCGCCCCTTCACCCGCCTGGACGAGGCACGCAGCGACCGCGGCGGCGCCGGGCTCGGCCTGGCGATCGTGGAGCGCGTGGCGCGCGCGCACGGCGGGCGCCTGGAGCTGGCCGCGCGTCCCGGCGGGGGCCTCGCGGCGCGGCTCATCCTCAGCGCGACGGCTTACTCGACGTAGTGCTTTCGTGTCAGCGCAGCCAGCGCGCTGAGCATCGGGTCGCCGGCCTGGTCGAGCTCAGCGGCGATCAATTCCTGCTCGCGCCGGCCGCGATTCTGCGACAGCTTCCAGCGCGTTTCCAGCCGGGTCACCTCGACGTCGAAAGTGACTATGCCATCGAGCATGCGCTCGACGTAGTCCGCGCCCAGCGCGTCGAACTTCGCCAGCCACTGCGGATCGAGTTCGGCCACCAGGCGACGCTGCGAGGCGTGCTTCACCGACTTGTCCGTGGTGACGCGCACCTTGCCGTAGGCATGCACCGCGGCGTAGTTCCAGGTGGGTACGCGCTCCACGGCCTCATACCAGCGCGGCGAGACGTAGGCGTGCGGGCCGGAGAACACCACCAGCACCTCGTCTTCGAAGAACGCCTGCCACTGCGGATTGGCTTTGGCCATGTGCGAGTGGATCACCAGGCCGCCCGCGCCGTCGGCCACCGTCACCGGCAGGTGCGAGGCCTGCGGCGCGCCGCCGGTGGCGCTCACCACCAGCGCGAAGCTGTTGGCGCGCATGAAATCGACCAGCTCGCGGCGATCCTGCACCCGGTTGTAGGGCGGCGAGTACATCTCAGGCCTTCTCGAGCAAGGCGATCGCCATCGCGGCGATGCCTTCGCCGCGGCCGGCGAAGCCCAGGCCCTCGGTGGTGGTCGCTTTCAGGTTGATGGCCGCCGGCGCCACGCCAAGGTCGCTGGCAATATTGCCGGTCATGGCCGCGAAATGCGGCGTCATGCGCGGCGACTGCGCGATGACGGTGGCGTCGACGTTGACCACGCGATAGTGCTGCGCCGCGAGTTTCTTCGCCACGTCGCGCAGCAGCATGCGGCTGTCGATCTCGGCGTACTGCGCATCGGTGTCCGGAAAGTGCCGGCCGATGTCGCCCAGGCCCGCCGCGCCGAGGAGCGCATCGCAGATCGCATGCAGCAGCACGTCGGCGTCGGAGTGCCCCTCGAGGCCCAGGTGGTGCGGGATATGCACGCCGCCGAGCACCAGCTTCCTGCCCGGGACCAGCGCGTGCACGTCGAAACCCTGGCCGATTCTCATGCCGTCCCCCGCCGCGCCAGGATCGCTTCCGCGATCGCCAGGTCTTGCGCGTAAGTCACCTTGAGGTTCTCGCGGCTGCCGGTCACCAGCCGCGGCTTCAGGCCCATCTGCTCGAGCGCGCTCGCTTCGTCGGTGATCGTCTTCGCGGCCTTGCCGAGCGCCTCGGCCAGCAGCGCCGCGCGGAACATCTGCGGCGTCTGCGCGAGCCACAACTGCGTGCGGTCCTCGGTGCCGGCGATGCGCTGCGCGCCCGCCTCGTCCTTGGCGGCGCGCTTCACCGTCTCGGCCACCGGCAGCGCCAGGATCCCTCCGATCTCGTCATGGCGGCATTCCGCGTAGAGCCGCGCGAGGTCCGCCGCCGGCAGGCAGGGGCGCGCCGCGTCGTGCACCAGCACCCAGTCGTCCGCCTGCACTGCCGCCATCGCCGCCACCAGGCCGTTGTACACCGAATCGCGGCGCGTCTCGCCGCCGCAGTAGAGCGGCTCGAGCTTGCCCGCGAACGCGCTCCAGTCGCAGCTCTTGTAGGCGGTATCGCCGGGCGCAAGCACGACGAACACCGTCTCCACCGGCGGCCGGCACACGGCGGCCACCGCGTGCCACAGCATGGGCTTGCCGGCGAGCGCCACGTACTGCTTGGGCTGGGCGCCCGCCACACGGCTGCCGCTTCCCGCCGCTGGGATGAGGGCTACGCAGGTCAAGGTAAATATTCCATGAATTCAAGGAAGTATAATTCGTTTCGGCATGCTGCGCGATCCGCTCCCGGGAAGCTCGCATCCGGCCGGGCTCGCCGGG
>DASTTC010000328.1:0-3656 GCA_035760345.1 Burkholderiales bacterium
CGGCGAGGCGCGGCGCATCGTGCCCATCGTCTCGGTGCAGAACGCCTACAGCCTCGAGCGGCGCGACTCCGACGCCATGATCGACGCCTGCGAGAAGGACGGGCTCGCGTTCCTGCCGTGGTATCCGCTCGCGGCCGGCAACGCCCTCAAGTCCGGGAAGGTGAAGCGCGTCGCCGGGAAGCACGGCGCGACGCCCGCCCAGGTGTGCCTCGCCTGGCTGCTTCACAGATCGCCTGCCGTGCTGCCGATCCCGGGGACCGGCAACCTGCAGCACCTGCAGGAGAACGTTGCGGCCGCGCGGCTCGTCCTCGCGCCCGAGGACCTGGACGCGCTTACTTGAAGACGTTAGTGATCAGCTCGCCGGGCAGCCAGGTGGCGAGGATCGGGAAGAAGATCACCAGCAGCAGCACCGTCATGTCGCCGAGGAAGAACGGCACCGAGCCCTTCATCACCTGGGTCACCGGTATTCGCGAGGTGCCGCTGACAGCGAACAGATTGAGGCCCACGGGCGGCGTCACCACGCTCATCTCCACGGCGAGCGTGACCATGATGCCGAGATGGATGGGGTCGATCTTCAGCGCGTACGCCACCGGGAACACCACCGGCACGGTGAGCAGCACCATGGCGATGCCGTCGACGAACATGCCCAGGATCATCAGCACCAGCATGTAGGCGAAGATGAACGTGAGCGGCGTCAGGCCCCAGGCGGTCACCGTCTGGGAGATGTGCTGGGGCCAGTACATGTTGGCGGCGAGGAACTGGAACACGCCCACGCTGCCGACCAGGAACAGCACCACCGCGGTGAGGTTGAGTGCGCGCTTGGCCGTCGGCACCAGGCCGGCGAAGAACTTGCCGCGCTCCGTGACGAAGCCGTAGATCAGCGCGTAGCCGCAGGCCACGGCCGCGGCCTCCGTCGGCGTGAAGAAACCGCCGTACAGTCCGCCGAGGATCACCACCGGCATGCCGAGCGCGGGGGCCGCCTTGAAGAACTCCGACCACAGCCGGCGCGGCACGAACTTGCCGCGCGGCAGCTTGAGCAACCAGGCGATGACGATCACGCTCAGGATGTTGCCCAGCGCGAGCAGCAGGCCCGGAACGACGCCGGCAAAAAACAGCGCCACCACCGAGGTCTCGGTGACGATGCCGTACAGGATCAGGATGATGCTCGGCGGGATGAGCATGGCGATGCCCCCTGCGGTCGCCACCAGCCCGCCCGAGAGCCAGTCGGGGTAGCCGCGAGAGCGCATCTCCGGGATCGCGATCACCGCCATGGCGGCCGCCATGGCCACGCTGGAGCCGGAAATGGCGCCGAACAGCACGCAGGCAAGCACCGTGGCGACGCCGAAGCCGCCCGGCATCCAGCCGACCAGGGCGTCGGAGAAGCGGAACAGCTGGGCCACGAGCCCGGTGCGCTCCATGAGGAATCCCGCGAAGATGAACAGCGGGATCGCCATCAGCGAATAGCGCCCGATGAAATTGAAGAAGGCGCGGAAGATGACTGTCGGCTCGAGCAGCGGGTCGACCAGGATGTAGGCCGCGCTCGCCGCCGAGAGCGCGATGCCGATGGGCACGCTCAGCACGAGCAGCGCCAGGACGACGATGCCGACGATGTACATCCGTTTCCTCTACTCGTGCGCCGCGGGCTTCAGTCCGGCATGCGGTCGAGGAGGTGCTCCTCCTCGGGGACCGGCAGCCCGCGAAGCTTGCGGATCATGAACCAGATCTGGAACGCCATGGTCGCCGCCATGAAGGCGAACCCGACCAGCAGCGCGGCCAGGAACGGCCACATCGGGAACGTGAGGCTTTCGGTCGTCGTCCCGTAATGGATGCCCTCCACGACCTCGGGGTAGCCCCACCACACCACCGCCAGCAGGAACAGGAACGAGAATACGAGCGCGACCAGCTTGATGATCTCCGCCGCCTGCTTCGCGCGCGCGCCGCCCGCCTGCAGCAGCTCGAGCAGCACGATCACGTTCAGGTGCTCGTTATGCCGCTGCGAGATGGAGAAGAACAGGTACACGCCGCTCAGGATGAAGAACGTGACCGCGTCCTGCTGCCACTGGAAGGAAAAACCGAACAGGTAGCGCCGCACGACCTCGGTGAGGGCGAGCAGCGTGCAGCCGATCAGCAAAAAAGCGGCGGCGGGCGCCAGGACCTTGTCCTGGAACGCCCGCCAGAGCGCATACGCCTGTTCCACCTACCTACTTGATCTGGATGACCGAGGCGTGCTTCGCGCAATCGACCTTCTCGATCCAGGACGTGCCGCCGGGGTGCTTCTTCGACAGGGCCCGGCCCTCCTCGACGAACTTGTCGACCCACGTCGCGGCCGCCGCCGGCGTCTTACTCTTCACGTAATTGACCGCCGCGCTACCCATGGCGTTCACCATCGCGGACACCTCTTCCGGCGTCATCCAGTACACGCCCGGCTTGGAGGGATCCTTGGTGCCGTACTTTTCGTACGCCATCTTGTCGAAGCACCAGTTGTATTCCTTCTGCACCGCGATGGTCTCGCCGATCAACTTCTCCACCGCCGCGCGCTGCTGCGGGTTGAGGCGACCCCACCAGCGCTGGCTCGCGCTGATCATGTAGTAGTCGCCGACGAACGCGCCCGCGCCGCCGATCGTGTAGAACGGCGCCTGCTCGCGCATGCTGTTCCAGCCGCCCAGGCTGGTCATCAGCCCGTCGATCACGCCCGATTGCATCGCGCTCGGCACTTCGCCGAACGCCATGACCACGGGGTTGGCCTTCCAGGCCTCGAGCACCGGATTCTCCGCCGGGCCCATGCTGCGCACCTTCTTGCCGGCGATGTGGCCCGGGTTGGTCCAGCGGCTTTTCGCGCCGATGCCCATGCCGAAGCTCATGTGGCCGACGCCGAACACCTTCACCTGCTGGTTCTTCGCCATGCGCTCGACCAGCATCTGGTAGGTCGAGGTCTTGTCGAGGTTGTCGACCGCGCCGACCGTGGTGAGGATGCCGGGTCCGACGACCGACAGCATGTACGGGTCGACGGACGCCGCCTTGCCGATCTGCATCCAGGTCATCTCGAGGTTTCCCTGGCGCATCGCCTCGTAGGCCTCGGGGGTGGTGTACAGCGCGCCCGCGAAGTACAGGCGCGCTTCGCTGCCGGGGATCACCTGCGGCAGGCGCTCGGAAAAGTACTTCATCGCCAGGCCGGCCGGATGCGGTGGCGGCGGGAAGTCCGCGACAAAGCGCATGACGACGGGCTTGATTTGCGCCTGCACCGGCGTCGCAACGCTCCAGCTCGCCGCCGCGAACGCCGCGGCGACCGCGATGACCGGCAGTTTCTTCAGGGAAATTCCTCGCATAACACCTCCTCCAGAAATCTTGAGTTCGAATGTTCGCACAACCCGATGACCGTATCCCACCGTACTGCGTGCGGTCAAGCGTACGGGGGAATTGGTGCGCTGCGGCAATGCCCTCAACTCGGCGCGTCTCCCGCGAGTGTCACCCGATGCATCACGCGCCGATGGCCGTGATAGTCGTTCACCGGATTATGCTGCGTGCAGCGATTGTCCCAGAACGCGAGCGAGCCGGGCTCCCAGCGGAAACGACAGGTGAGCTCCGGGCGCACCTGGTGCGCGAACAGGAACTCGAGCAGCGACCGACTCTCGTCTTCCGACCAGTCCTTGAATCGC
>DASTTC010000329.1:0-27538 GCA_035760345.1 Burkholderiales bacterium
CGCTCGAGCCGCCGCCGCAGCATGGCGGCCGAGGCGCTTGAAAGATCGCGCGCCTCGAAGCGCAACAGTTCCAGCGCGCCATCGAATCGCGAGCGCAGGAACTCGGACGTGACGCGCAAGCCGTAGGCCTTCTTCACCGGCCCGCCCGCGCGCCAGACGAAGTCTTTCGCCACGCGCAACCGCACGCGCTCGCCCGCATCCCAGTCGATGAGCCGCGCGCGCTCGAATTTCGCCAGCGCCAGTGTGAGCTCCGTGCGGGTGATGACGAAGTCTTCCACGATGTCGTCGAAGCGCCGGCCGTTCAAGAGCAGCCAGAACACCGACAGCAGGCGCTCATCGCTGGCGAGCAGCACTTCCTGCTCCAGGCTGAGCTCGGCCGCGCCGTTGTCGGCGCCGCGCGCCATGCGCGCCACTTCCACCAGATCCAGATCGAGTACGCGCAGGATCTGGTCGATGCGCGAAAGGGTGAGGGTGCCCCGGGAGAACAGTCGCTTGACGCTCGCCTCGGACAAGCGCAACTCGCGCGCCAGCGCGGCATAGGTCATGCCCCGGGCGCGCAGACACTTCTTCAGCGCTTCGACGATTCGCTGGGCGAGGAGCATGCGGCGCGCAAGGCCATGGAGGAATCCTGGCAAGGGACCGTCGGTATCGTAAAGCGAGACCTCGCGCTTTAGTCGTTGCAGTGCAGCAATCTCTGGACGAAGAATCCGGCGACCCATGCCAGAGGAGCGCTCCATGCCCGCGCACAACCCATCCCTCCCAACCCCGGTCTATTCGGCGAGCGACCTGTGCAAAGCCATGCTCGCGGGCGCCGGCACCGATGAACCGCTTCCTGCAGCGAGCCTGGACCGCGTCCTGCGGCACGATCCCGGGCATGGGATGCTCGAAGTCCAGGCCGGGGTGCGCTGGAGCGCCTTGGCAAGCGTCCTCGGCGCCGAGTTCTCGGACGGTAGCGTCGGCGCGAGCGTCGCGCGAAATAGCGCCGGACCCGACGGGCGTCCGATCGTTGCGCACCTGCGAGCCCTCACCCTGGCGTGCGCGGATGGCGAATTGCGCCGCGCCAGCAGGGAACGCGCGCCGGACCTGTTTCGCCTCGCGGTGGGCGGGTTCGGCGCGTTCGGCGCCTTCTACAGTCTGACGCTTGACACCGCATCGCTGGTGCGAGCCCTGGCGGACCCGGCGGGCACCGTGCACGCCGAAACGCTCCCGGGTGCGCAAGATGCACCCCGCCACCGCATCGAACTCCTGCTACCGCCGCAGACGTTTCATTCGACGCTGGGCAAGGTGCGCGCGGCGCTCGAGGAGCGCCGTTGCCGCCTCGCGAGGCTCGAGGCAACGCAGGTGCTGCCGGAAGCCGAAACGTACCTGTGCTGGGCCCGAAGAGACTACGTCGCGCTGCGCATCGAGTTCCAGGCGCGACCCACGATCGGCGCAAGCGTCGGCGCCGCCCAATTGCGCGCGCGCCTGATGGCGCTGGCAGTCGAGGCGGGCGGTTCCTTCACCGCCGATGCGCTGCCGTTTGCGTCGCGGGCGCAGGCCGAGACCTGCTATCCGATGCTGGGAGGATTTCTCGAGGAAAAGCGCAGGCTCGACCCTGCCGGGCGCATGCTCACGCCCTGGTACCGGGCCGTGCGCCGCGCCTGGCGCGGCGAAGGCTGCAAGGTGCGCTGGGCAAATGCCTAGCCGGCGCCCGAGTACAGAACCTGCACGTTCTCGGGCGCCAGCCACGCGCCCAGATGCTCGAGCAGCTGGCTGTCCGGCCGAACCCGCCAGGCGTCGCCCAGCGCCACGTCGCATGCCGCGCCGCCGGTCTCGTAGTGCACGTAGACCGGGCACGCGCCGTCGGCGCGGTACGGCGTGAGCAGTTCCATCAGCCGACGCGCGTTCGAGTTGCCGTTCATGTACAGCCGCAGGCGCGCGGCGTAGCGCGCGCGCAGACCTGCAAGGTCGTACAGCTCCTCCGCCATCACGCGCAGGCCGCCCGCAAACTCGTCGCGCTGCACCTTGCCCTGGACGATCAGTAGCGCGTCCTCCTTCAACTTCTCACGGTGCTTTTCGAACAGCTCGTTGAACACCGACAGCTCCGCCCGGGCGGTGCCGTCGTCCAGCATGACCACCATCATGCGGCCGCGGCGCGTCATCTGCGTGCGCGCGGAGGCCACCACGCCCGCCAGCCAAACGCGGTGCTCCGCGGGCGCCAATTGCGCCAACGGCGTGCGCGGGAAGCCCGCCAGGTCGCGTTCGTAAACCGAAAACAGATGGCCGGACAGCGCGAAGCCGAGCGCCGCCTTCTCTTCGGTCAGCGTCTGCTTCAGGTCCCAAGGCCGCGCCGGAATCAGCTCGCTGCGCCCCGCGCTCGCCTCGTCTGCCTCGCCGAAAAGGCTCACCTGGGCCGCCTGGCGCTCGCGCTGCTCCGCGGCCTCGACGGCGCGCCCGGCACTCGCGAGCAGGCTGGCTCGATTGGATTCGAGCGCATCGAAGGCGCCCGCGCGCACCAGCGCCTCCACCGCCCGGCGGTTGACCACCCGCTTGTCGACCCGCCGGCACAGGTCGTACAGGTCTGCGACCGGCCCGGACTTGCGCGCCTCCACGATCGCGTTGATCGCCGATTCGCCGGTGCCGCGCACCGCACCCAGGCCGTAACGCAGGGTCTTGGCGTCAACCGGAACAAAGCGATACGCGGATGCATTTATGTCGGGAGGCAGCACCGTCAGGCCATTGGCGAGCGCGTCTTCGTGGAACTGGCGCACCTTGTCGGTGTCGTCCATGACAAGAGACAGGTTGGCCGCCATGAATGCCGCCGGATGGTGCGCCTTCATATATGCGGTCTGGTAGGCGAGCAACGCGTAGGCAGCGGCGTGCGAGCGGTTGAAGCCGTAGCCGGCAAACTTCTCCATCAGGTCGAACAGCTGCGTCGCCTTGATCCGGGACAGGCCGTTCTTCTCGGCGCCCGTGACGAACACGTCGCGCTGCTGCGCCATCTCCTCCGCATTCTTTTTGCCCATGGCGCGCCGCAGCAGGTCTGCGCCGCCCAGCGTGAGGCCGCCGATGACCTGGCCGATCTGCATCACCTGCTCCTGGTACACCATGATGCCGTAGGTCGGACGCAGGATCGGCTCGAGCCGGGGATCGAGATACTCGACGCGCTGGCTGCCATGCTTGCGCGCGATGAAGTCGGGAATCAGGTCCATGGGACCCGGCCGGTACAGCGCCACCAACGCGATCACATCCTCGAAGCAGTCCGGCCGGGCACGCTTGATGAGGTCGCGCATGCCGCGCGATTCCAGCTGGAACACCGCCGTGGTATTGCCCGCCGACAGCAGCTGATAGGTCGACTTGTCGTCGAGCGCGATGCGCTCGAGCGCGAACTGCGCCTCTCCCGTCGCGCGCACGTAGCGCTCCGCCCAATCCAGGATGGTGAGCGTGGTCAGGCCGAGGAAGTCGAACTTCACCAACCCGACCGCCTCGACGTCGTCCTTGTCCAGTTGCGAAATGACGTTCGCGCCGCCTTCGGCCGAGTACAGGGGACAGTAGTCGGTGAGCTTGCCGGGCGCGATGAGCACGCCGCCGGCATGCATGCCGACGTTTCGCGTCAGGCCCTCGAGCTTCTCGCCCAGCGCCAGCAGCTCCCGCACCTCGTCCTCTTTCTTCTCGCGCTGCGCGAGCAGCGGCTCCATCTGCCGTGCTTCGGCTAGCGTGATGGTGCGCCCGGGTTGCACCGGGATCAGCTTGGCCACCTGATCGCAGAAGTTGTAGCCCAGGTCGAGCACACGGCCGCAATCGCGCACCACGGCACGCGCCGCCATGGTGCCGAAAGTCGCGATCTGCGACACGCTGTCGGCGCCGTATTTCTGGCGCACGTAGCCGATCACCTTGTCGCGCCCGTCCTGGCAGAAATCGATGTCGAAGTCCGGCATCGACACGCGCTCCGGATTGAGAAAGCGCTCGAACAGCAGGTTGTAGGTGATGGGGTCGAGGTCGGTGATGCCGAGCGCATAGGCCACCAACGAGCCGGCGCCCGAGCCGCGTCCCGGCCCCACCGGCACGCCGTTCGATCGCGCCCAATTGATGAAGTCGGCGACGATCAGGAAGTAGCCCGCGAAGCCCATCTGGATGATGGTGCGGATCTCGAAATCGAGTCGCTCGCCGTAGCGCGGCGCCGCGCGAGCGCGCTCGGCGTCGTCGGGGAACAAACGCGCCAGGCGCCCGGTAAGCCCCCGCTCGGCCTGCAGGCGCAGGAACTGATCGAGGGTCACGCCTGGCGGCGTGGGAAACGCGGGCAGGCGGCTGCGGCCAAGCTCGATCGCCAGGTTGCAGCGCCGGGCGATTTCGAGCGAGTTCTCGAGCGCCTGCGGCACGTCGGCGAACAGCTGCGCCATCTCGTCCTGCGTCTTGAAGTACTGCTCCGGGGTGAACAGCCGCGGCCGGCGCCGGTCGCCGAGCACGTAGCCTTGCGCAATGCACACGCGCGCCTCGTGCGCCCTGAAGTCCTCGGGGGCGAGAAACTG
Organism: Burkholderiales bacterium; assembly: GCA_035760345.1. Classification (GTDB taxonomy): domain Bacteria; phylum Pseudomonadota; class Gammaproteobacteria; order Burkholderiales; family SG8-39; genus JAABQT01. The sequence goes on from DASTTC010000329.1 coordinate 4,509, forward strand.
CACCGGGTGCGTGGCGACCACTGGCAGGCCCAGACGCCCGGCGAGTTCTACCGTGCGCGCGACGAGCGTTTCGCCGTTCGGGAAGCCCGCGCGCTGCAACTCGAGGTAGTAGCGCCCTGGAAACAGCTCGGACCAGTCCCGTGCCAGTCGTCCGGCGGCCGCGGCGTTGTCGGCGGCAAGCGCCAGCCCCACGTCTCCCGCCGCAGCGCCCGAGAGCGCGATGAGGCCATCGTTGCGCGCCTCGCGCAACCAGGCGCGCGCGATCTCGGCGCGGGCGCGGTGCTGGTTGCCGAGCCAGGCGCGCGACACCAGGTCGCACAGCCTCAGGTAGCCGGCCTGCGTCGCACACAGCAGCAGCGCGCGCGCCGGCTTGTCGGCGTCCGCCTCGTTCTGCACCCAGCAATCCACCCCGATGACAGGCTTCACGCCCGCGGCACGCGCCTCGCGGTAGAACTTGACCATGCCGAAGACGTTGGCGCTGTCGGTGAGCGCCAGCGCGGGCATGCCGTCGTGCGCCGCACGGCGCACCGCGGCATCGATGCGGACGATCCCGTCCGTCACCGAGAACTCGCTGTGCAGCCTGAGATGAACGAAGCGAGGCGCGGGCATGGGGTGCGGGGAAAGTTTAACATTCGCGCATGCGCGCTCCGGCCCTGATCGCCCTGTTCGCAGGCGCCACGTGCATCGCGCTTTCGCCCATCTGGGTACGCCTCGCCGACGTCGGGCCCACGGCAAGCGCCTTCTGGCGCGTGGCCCTCGCCGTGCCGCTGCTGTGGGCCGCAGCGGCGCTGGCAGCGCGCAGTCGCGCGACGCTTGATCGACGCCAGCGTTGGCTGCTCGTCGCGGCGGGCCTCGCCTTCGCCGGCGACCTCGTGTTCTGGCACTGGTCGATCCAGCTGACCTCGGTCGCCAACTCGACGCTGCTCGCCAACCTGTCGTCGATCTTCGTCACCTTGGCCGCCTGGCTGCTGTGGCGGCAGATACCGACGCGGACGTTCCTGGTCGGCTTGCTGCTCGCGCTCGCGGGAGTCGCCCTGCTGGTGCGCTCGAGTCTCGGGTTCTCCGCCACCGCGCTGGTGGGCGACGCGCTCGGCGTGATCACTGCGATGTTCTACGCCTGGTACCTGCTGACCGTGAAACGCCTGCGCGACCTTGGCGCCGCGACGCTGCAGCTGATGGCCGTCACCACCGCCCTCACCGCCGCAATCCTGCTTCCCGTGGCGCTCGCATCGGGCGAGACCCTGCTCCCGGCGAGCGCGCGCGGCTGGCTGGTACTGCTGGGGCTCGCCTGGATAACACATGCCGGCGGACAGGGACTGATCACCTACGCCCTGGCGCACTTGCGAGCCGCGTTCTCTTCAGTGGGTTTGCTGCTGCAGCCCGTGATGGCGGCGTTGTTCGCCTGGCAGCTGCTCGGCGAGCCGCTGGTCGCACTGCAGATCGCCGGCGGCGCCGTGGTGCTCGCGGGAATCTACCTGGCGCGCCGCGGCTCGGCCTAGCGGACGATCGCCGCGGGTTCTCCCCTGCCCTTTTCGATGGCGCCGATCAGGTAGGCCGTCTCACCCAGACGCCGCAATTGCGCCATGGCGTTTTGCAGGTCGCGCGGCGCCACGGCGATCACCAGCCCGATGCCGCAGTTGAACACCCGGTGCATCTCGTCTTCCGTGACCTCGCCCTGCGCCTGCAGCCACTGGAACAGCGCCGGCTGCGGCCACTGCGCCTGGTGCAAGACGGCCTTCGTGCCCTTGGGCAGCATGCGCGGAATATTTCCGATCAGGCCGCCGCCCGTGATGTGCGCCAGGCCCTTGATGGCGACGCGGCGCATCAGCTCCAAGACCGGCTTCACATAGATCCGCGTGGGCTGCATCAGGGCGTCCAGCAACGCCGCGTCCGGCTTGGCGCGCTCGACGATCCTGCGGATGAGCGAGTAGCCGTTGGAATGCGCGCCGCTGGAGGCCAGCCCGATCAGCACGTCGCCAGGCCGGATGGTCTTGCCGCTGACAATGCGCTTCCGTTCCACCACGCCGACACAGAATCCGGCGAGGTCGTATTCACCCTCGGGATACATGCCGGGCATCTCGGCGGTCTCGCCGCCGATCAGCGCGCAGCCCGCGAGTTCGCAACCGCGTGCGATGCCCCTGACTACCCGCGCGGCAACCTGCGCGTCGAGCTTGCCGCAGGCGAAGTAGTCTAGGAAGAACAGCGGCTCCGCGCCTTGCACCAGCACGTCGTTGACGCTCATCGCCACCAGGTCGATGCCCACCGTGTCGTGGCGGCCGTGCGCGAAGGCGAGCTTCAACTTCGTGCCGACGCCGTCGGTGCCGGCGACCAGGACCGGCTCGCGGTACTTCCTCGGGATCCGGCACAGCGCGCCGAAGCCGCCGATGCCGGCAAGCACCTCGGGGCGCAGGGTGCGCTTGGCATAGGGCTTGATGGCCTCGACGAGCGCGTCGCCGGCATCGATGTCGACGCCCGCGTCGCGGTAGGAAAGGGGAGTGGCCATGCTAGAGTTTCGCGTTTTCCCGCGCGATTCTACTTGAGATGCCGACGCCGCTCTCCGTCCACCCACATTTCTGGAGTTGGCTTGCAGTCGCGCTGGCCATAGGCGGCCTGCTCTACCTGCTGTCGCCGATCCTCGCCCCGTTCCTGTTCGCGGCGATTCTCGCCTACATCCTCAATCCGCTGGTCGAGCGCTTCACCGGCCGGTACGTGCCGCGCACGCTGGCGGTGTTGCTGGCGATGTTCGGCGTGCTGGTGGCGATCGTGGCGCTCGTCCTGATCGTGCTGCCGCTGTTCGTGAAGGAACTGAAGCAGCTCGCCGAGCGCGTGCCGGAGTTCATCGTCTGGCTGAACCAGCGGCTCGCGCCGTTCCTCGAGCGGCACCTGGGCGTGGCGTTCCAGTTCGACGTGGAGACGGTGCGTCAGCTCGCGGGCGATCTGGTCGCCGACAATCAGGACTGGGTGACGCGGCTGCTGGGCTCGCTCAAGATCGGCGGGCTCGCGGTCCTCGCGTTCCTGGTCAACCTGCTGCTGGTGCCGGTGGTGTTGTTCTACCTGCTGCGCGACTGGAATCCGCTGCTCGCCCGCATCGACGGACTGATCCCGCGCCCGGTCCACGACAAGGCGAAAACGATCCTGCGCGAAGTGGATGCCGTGCTGGCCGAGTTCTTGCGTGGCCAGCTGCTGGTCATCCTGGTGATGAGCCTGTTCTACGTGCTGACGCTGTGGCTGGCGCAACTCGAGTTCGCGCTTCCCATCGGGCTGATTACCGGGCTGCTGTCGATCATTCCCTATGCCGGCGCTCTGATCGGATTCGCGCTCGCCAGCATGGCCGCCTTGATGCAGTTCGACAGCCTATGGGGCGTGGCCTGGGTGTGGCTCGCTTTTGGCGTCGGCCAGGCGCTTGAAGGCTTTGTGGTGACGCCGTGGCTGGTGGGTGAACGGATCGGCCTGCATCCGGTGGCCGTGATCTTCGCCTTGCTCGCCTTCGGCCACGTGTTTGGCTTCTTTGGCGTGCTGCTCGCGCTTCCTGCAAGCGCGGCGCTGCTGGTCGCCGGGCGCCACCTGCGGCAAGCCTATCTCGCGGGCACGCTGTACGGCGGCGTGAAGTGACGCGACAGCTCGCGCTGCCGATCCTGCGCGCGCCCGAGCCGACGCTCGACAATTTCGTCCCGGGGTCCAATGCCGAGCTGCTCGAGCGGCTGCGCGAGCTCGCAGCCGGCCACGGCGTCGAGGCCGTGATCTACCTCTGGGGCGCACCCGGCTCTGGGCGCAGCCACCTGCTGCGCGCCTGCGCGCGGCCCGGCGTCTGCGTCGCCGACGACGTGGGCGCGCTGGACGAGCCGGCGCAGATCACGCTGTTCAACGCCATCAATCTGGCGCGGGACACGGGCGGCACGGTGCTCGCCGCCGGCGACGCGCCGCCCGCCCAGCTCGCGCTGCGCGAGGATTTGCGCAGCCGCCTGGGTTGGGGACTGGTGTATGAGGTGAAGCTCCTAACCGACGCCGAAAGGGCCTTGTATCTTCACGGCGAGGCGGCGCGCCGCGGCCTGCGGCTGGGCGATGAGGTGGTCGCGTACCTTCTCACGCACGTACGCCGCGACATGCCGTCGCTCGGCGCCCTCCTCGAGCATCTCGACCGCGCCTCGCTGGAACAGCGCCGGCCGGTCACGCTGCCGCTGGTGCGGGAGGCCCTGAAGTCGCTCGAGCCATGACGCTGACGCTGTTCGATCTCGACAACACCCTGCTCGCCGGCGACAGCGACTACGAATGGGGCCAGTTCCTGATCGATCGCGGCGTCGTGGCGCGCGAGGACTACGAGGCGCACAACGCGCGATTCTTCGAGCAGTACAAGGCCGGCACGCTCGACATCCACGAGTATCTGGGGTTCGCGCTGGGACCGCTGGCGGCGCACACGCCGGGCGATCTCGAGCGCTGGCGCGAGGCCTTCGTGCGCGAGCGCATCCAGCCGATGATCCTGCCGCGCGCCCGCGACCTGGTCGCCGGCCACCTGGGGGCGGGCGAGCTGTGCGCCGTGGTCACCGCCACCAACAGTTTCGTCACGGCGCCCATCGTGCGCGAGTTCGGCGTGCCGTACCTCGTCGCCACCGAGCCCGAGAGCAAGGCCGGACGTTTCACCGGGCGCGTGGCCGGCACGCCATGCTTCCGGGAAGGCAAGTTGCAGCGCGTCGACGAATGGCTCGCCAGCCTCGGACTGCGCTTCACGCAGTTCGAGGACAGCCGCTTCTACAGCGACTCCCACAACGACCTGCCGCTGCTGGAGCGGGTGCGCCACGCCGTGGCGGTCGACCCGGACCCGCAGCTCGGCGCCGAAGCCCGGCGCCGCGGCTGGCCGGTGATCTCGCTGCGCTAGAATCGCCGCCTCGATGATCAAGCGCTTCATCCGCCGCGTCCTGGGCCTGTCCGCACACGCAACGCAGCGCGTCGTGCGCGATGGCCACACGCTGCGCCGCGAGGCGCTGAGCCAAAGCGCGCTCAAGGTCTGCGACGTCTTGCGCGAGGCGGGGTACGAGGCCAGCGTGGTGGGCGGCGCGGTGCGCGACCTGCTGCTCGACATCACCCCCAAGGACTACGACGTGGCCACCGATGCGCGCCCCGAGCAGGTGAAGCCGCTGTTCCGCCGCGCGCTGATCATCGGCCGGCGCTTCCGGCTGGTGCACGTGATGCTGGGGCCGGAAACCGTGGAGGTGTCGACGTTCCGCTCGGCCGATGCCAACACCGCGCAGAAGGACGAGCATGGGCGCGTGCTGCGCGACAACGTGTTCGGCACCCAGGAAGAAGACGCGCGCCGGCGCGACTTCACGGTCAACGCGCTGTACTTCGACCCCGCGACCGAGGAAATCATCGACTACCACGGCGGCCTCGCCGACCTGCGCAAGCACGTGTTGCGCATGATCGGCGATCCAGAGACACGGTATCGCGAGGACCCGGTCCGCATGTTGCGCGCGGTACGTTTGGCGGCAAAGCTTGGTTTGACCATTGAGGCGGCCACGCGGGCGCCGATCCGCCGGCTCGCGCCCCTGATCGGGCACGTGCCGCCGGCGCGCGTATTCGACGAGATGCTGAAGCTGCTTCTGTCCGGGCACGCCAGCGCCTGCGTACGCCAGCTGCGCGAGGAAGGCCTGTCCAAGGGGCTGCTGCCACTGCTCGACGTGATCCTGGAGCAGCCGCTCGGGGAGCGCTTCGTGACCCTGGCCCTGGCACAGACCGACGAGCGCGTGCGCACCGAACGGCCGGTGTCCCCCGCGTTCCTGTTCGCCGCCCTGCTGTGGCACGAAGTGCTGGCCGCATGGAAGGCGCGCATGGCCAAGCAGGAACGCCCCCTGCCCGCCCTGGAAGCGGCGATGGACAAGGTGCTCGACGCTCAATGCGAGAATATCGCGCTCACGCGAAAACTGACCGCCACCATGCGCGAAGTTTGGGCCATGCAGCCGCGCTTCGAGCAGCGCGGCGGGCAGCGACCTTTCCGCCTGCTCGAATCGCCGCGCTTTCGCATGGCTTACGATTTTCTCGCCCTGCGCGCCGCCAGCGGCGAGGTGAGCGCCGAGCTCGAGGCCTGGTGGCGGGCGTTCCAGCAGGCCGACGCCGACACGCGCCGGGCCATGCTGCTGCCCGACACGGGGCCGCGCAAGAAGCGCCGCCGGCGGCGGCGGCGGTCGAATGCCGACGGTGCGGCACCCGAACAGGCGTGATCACGGCATACATCGGGATCGGCTCGAACCTGGGCGACCCGCACGAGCAGGTGGCGCAAGCCTTCAAGGCGCTGGAGGCGCTGCCCGAAACCCGGTTGGCCGGGCGCTCGCCGCTGTACCGCAGCGCCCCCGTCGATGCGCCCGGCCAGCCGGACTACGTGAATGCGGTGGCGGCGGTGGAGACGGCATTGTCGGCGCCCCAACTGCTCGAAGCCCTGCAGGCGATCGAGACGCGCCAAGGCCGCGCGCGACCGTTTGCCCGCGCGCCCCGCACCCTGGATCTTGACCTCCTGCTGTACGGCGACGCGGCGTTCGTCTCAACGCAGTTGACGCTGCCGCATCCGCGCATGCACGAGCGCGCGTTCGTGCTGCGCCCGCTCCTCGACCTCGACCCGCGGGCCGAAGTGCCAGGTCGCGGCGCCGCGCGCGAGCTGATGCGCGCGTGCACCACGCAGCGACTCGAACGCGTCGACTGAGATGGAGCGCCATCGCTACATTGCCGTGGAAGGGCCGATCGGTGCGGGCAAGACGAGCCTCGCGCGGCGGCTCGCCGCGCGCCTGGGCGCGGACTTGCTGCTCGAGCAGCCCGCCGAGAACCCATTCCTCGGGCGCTTCTATCATGACATGGCGCGCTACGCGCTGCCGACGCAGTTGTTTTTCCTGTTCCAGCGCGCGCGCCAGCTGGAGCCCCTCGCGCAGCCCGACATGTTCGGCCGCGCCACGGTCACCGACTTCCTCATCGAGAAGGACCCGCTGTTTGCGCGCATCACGCTTGCCGGCGACGAGCTCGCACTTTACCAGCGCATCTACGATGCGCTGCGGCCGCAGGCGCCCGCGCCGGACCTGGTGATCTATCTCCAGGCGCAGCCGCAGGTGTTGATCGAGCGTGTGAAGCGCCGGGGCGCGGGCTACGAGCGCGGCATCAGCGAGGAGTACCTGGCCCTGCTGGCCGAAGGCTACGCACGTTTCTTCTACCAGTACGAGGCAGCGCCGGTGCTGATCGTGAATTCGGAGAACCTGAACTTCGTCGAGCGCGACGCCGATTTCGACCTGCTGGTGTCGCGCATGCGCGCCATGAAGAGCCGGCGCGAGTACTTCAACCTGGGCTGAGACCCGGCTAGCCGGGGTAGGGATCGAACGTGATCGACTCCACCGAGCAACCCATCGAGACCGCGAGCTTGTCCATGGCCTCGTCGGTCAGCGCCACCGGCAGAAAATCCTGGTCGCCGCCCTTGGCGGAGATGAACGCCTTGGCCGCGTCCTCGGTATTCCAGGTGACCACCGGATCGGGCGTGACACCAGCCACCTGCCGGCAGATCGGGAAGCCGTCGGACTTGTAGACGATCGCGTACATCCTGCCCCTTCGCCGTTACTCCGATGCGTCTGCGACGGGCTCTTTATAACCGATTTCGCAGTGATTGCTCGAGCGCAAGGACGCCGCATCGGGTGCGCGAAGGTGGCGTGTTTCGCGACCGCCCCGGCACACTCCCGAGGCCCAAATGTTGGGAATTTGACATGCGCCTGCCAACTTCGTCACGAACATGGGGAATTCCCTTGCAGTTCCCTCGGGATTAACCTGATTTGCTTATTGAATGTCAAACAGCGTTAAATGAACTCTGGGAGGTCCATACGCGCTTATCACCGCGTCCGGGCCTGGGCAACGCCCCCGGCAAGGGGGCTTTTTCAACGGGGAAGGAGTCTCAAATGAGCAATATGCGCGATGTCATCGGCCTGCGCGTGCCTTACAGCAAGGCCGGGTCTCAGTACGCCACGGAGTTCGAGCCCGCCACAGGCACGGTGTGGGGATATTTCAATCCGAAGGGCACACCTTGCTTCAGCTTGGGCCTACTCAAGGACGTTCGCAATCACGACAGCGCACTGGCCGTGAACGGCGGCTACGTGGACGTCGGCGGCGTGCCGAGCAAGGTGCGCTACTACGTATGCGGCTCCCGCGCGCCGCGCGTATTCAACTTGGGCGGCGACCTGGCGCTGTTCGTGCTCCTGATCAAGGCGCGCGACCGAGACGCGCTGGCGCACTACGCGAGACTGTGCATCGACAACATGTATCCGCGCACCCAGAACTATTTCAGCCCGACGCTCACCACCATCTCGCTGGTGCAAGGGGACGCGCTCGGCGGCGGCTTCGAGTGCGCCATGTCCTCCGACGTGCTGGTGGCGGAGGAGTCAGCGCAACTGGGTCTACCGGAGATCCTGTTCAATCTGTTCCCGGGGATGGGCGCCGTCAGCCTGCTGTCGCGCCGCATCGGCGCGCGCGCGGCGAAGGAGCTGATCCTCTCCGGCCAGGTGCTGCCCGCTGCCAAGCTGCACGAGATGGGCATCATCGACGTACTGGCCAAGGACGGCCAGGGCGAGGCGACGGTCGCGGAATGGATCGCGAAGAACGACCGCCGGCGCAACGGCATGCAGGCGGTGCAGCGCGCGTTCCAGCAGGTTTCGCCGGTCACGCGCGAAGAACTGGATGCGGTCGCCGACACCTGGGTGGACACCGCGCTGCGCCTTGAAGACCGCGACCTGAAGATGATGAGCCGGATCGTCCGCTCGCAGATGCGGCGCATGGAGCAGGGCGATGTCGCTGACGTGACGGCCGAAGTACGTGCCGAAGCACTGGCGATCGCGGTCTGACGCCTAGACCGGTGCGAGCGAGCCGCCGGGCCGGAAGATCTGGCCGAACTGGTGGAAGTTGACGTTGGTCGAGCGGATGATCGCCGCCTGCGCGGCGGGATCCGCGACGGTCTTCAGCAACCGGTTGAGACTCGCCATATGGTCGACGTCCATCGTCGCATGCGAGGTCAGGAACTTGAAGCCGCCCGCCCCCACGTCCCTGCCCAGCGCGCGCGCTATCGAGTCCGATACCCGGCCGCCGTACACCGAGGAGATCACCTCGAGCATGTAGAGCATGCCCAGCACCGAGCACGGGTGCACCCGTTCGGCCGCGTAGTAGTTGAACGCGATCATCGCCTGCACCGCGATGCTCGGCGGCACCGAGCCCGCGCCAGAGACATCGCCCCCCATTGCCCCGATGTCCTCCAGCACCCAGGCCTCATGCCCCTTCTCCTCCTGGATACGCTCGTACAGCGCGTAACGCACGTCGCGAAACTCATCGCCGCAGCGCGCCGCGGCCGCCGCCATCACGGGGCAGAAGTGCCAGACAATATGGTAAAGATCGTGCAGGAAGGCACGGTATTCCTCGAGCTTGAGTCCATGGTGGATCATGGAGTGCACGCGCGGCTCATCCTCGAGCGCACGCCGCCCGGCGTCGCTGTCTTCGATCAAAGTGATAAAAAACGACATCCCCGACTCCTCGAACAAGTTTCCGGATTGTAGAGGAAAGACAGACATGAACAGCTTCTCTGTTCTGAAACAGAATCTGATATCTCTGTACGGCGTATTCATGCTCGCGCGCAATACCGATGCGACGCGCTATGTTTTCATGATCGGCAACGCGCAGGACTCGCTTGCCGAGAATGCGCGCCAGCGGGGCGATATGCGGGATCCCTTCGTCGACCCTGCGCTCGCGGGCCTGTGGCACAAGCGTTACTGTCCCGAGCCCTATGACGTGGACGAGATGTTATCGCTGAGTCCGGAGAGCCTGGGCGGGATGTACGCACGGCACATGAAAAGCCGCGGTCTGCGCGCGGATTTCTTCGACGCGGAAACCCCTCGCCACAAAATGCATTACCTGCGCCTGCGCATGCGCCAGACGCACGACATCTGGCACACCCTCACCGGATTCGACACGGACCCGGTCGGCGAAGTGGGACTGCAGGGTTTTTATTTCGCTCAGTTCACCAACGGCCAATCCGCCTTGATCTTTGCCGGGGCGATCCTGAAAAGCATCCTGCGCACGCGCTACGGCGAGCTTGAGCGGTTCGTGGAAGCATTCTGCGAAGGGTACCGGAACGGACGCCGCTCCCACCCGCTGCTCGGCGTGCAATGGGAGGCCCTGTGGCGCGAACCCGTTGCGGACCTGCGCCGCCGCTTCGACATCGAGGCGGCGCGCTAACTCGCCGAGCGAGTGCGCTTTTCTTGTACGTAGCGCTCCAGGGCCGCGCGACCTTGGGCGAATTCCTCGTTCAGCGAGCGCACCAGTGACGAGGACTGCAGCCGCAATTCGGCGTCGGAGCACTTTCCAAGCGACGTGCACAGCCGCGTCAGGCGCTCGGTGCCAATACTCGCCGCCGAACCTTTCATGGCATGCAGATGCGATCGGAACTCTCCGAAATTGCGCGCCGCGACCGACGCCTCCATCTTCGCCAGCAGCGACAGGCTGTCGGCCACGAAAACCCCCACCAGACGCTCAAGGAAGTCCGGTGTCGAGCCCAGGTCTTCGAGATGCGCCAATGTCTCCGGATTCACCGCCTCGGCGCCCGCAGGCGGCACTGCAGAGGCGGGAGCATCGCGCACCGCTTCCCTGGGCTTGCCGCCGGTCAACGTACGCAGTTCGTCGAGCAGGCGCAGCGTTTCCACCGGCTTCGGAATGAAGCTGTCGGCGCCCGCTTCCAGGCATTCCTTCTTCGTCTCCAGCGTCACGTCCGCAGAAAGGATGATCACCGGCAACCGCACGCGGCCGCGCGTCATCAGGCGGATCGCATGCAGGGTCTCCAGGCCGCTCAGGCCCGGCATATTGCGGTCGAGCAGCACCACATCGAACTGACCGGCTTCCAGCGCATCCAGCGCCAGGTCGCCGTCGGCGACCAGCGTGACGCCATGTCCGGCGCGCTCCAGGATGCGGCCCAGCACTTCGCGGTTGGTCGGGTTGTCGTCCGCCACCAGCACCGACAGGCGCCTGCCGCCCTGGTCACGCTTGGCATAGTCCTGCAGTCGTACCACGCCTTCGCGCACTTCGTCCGACGAGGAGGTGATGCCGTGCAGGACGTTGAACAGCTGGCGCTTCTCGAAGGGCACTTCGAGGACGGCGCTGAAACCGGCAGAAAGGGCGGCAAAACGCTGTATCTCCGCTTCGCGCGGTACCGCCAGCACAGTCGGCGGCACGGGTTCCGGCGCCACGCGGCGGAAGCGTCGTACCAGCTGCGCATCGCCGTTCTGCGAGTACAGGATGACGCTGTGATACGGCTTGGCGAGCGCAATGTCCGCGACGATGCGGTCCCCGGCCTCTTCCAGCGTAGCGGCAAGCACCGGCACCGCGCCCCACGCCGCAAGCGGCTCCGCGATGGTCTCTGCCCCGCCGTCGGGGAAGCCCACCAGCAGGACACGTGCGTCCGCCAGCTCGCCGGCGCCGGCCCCGGCGCGCTCGGGCTGCTTCTCGAAGGCGATGTCGAACCAGAACGTGGTGCCCAGACCGACCGCGCTCTCCAGTCCGATCTTGCCTCCCATGAGTTCGACCAGCTGCTTCGCGATGGTGGTGCCCAGACCCGTGCCGCCAAAGCGCCGCGTGGTGGACTGGTCCGCCTGCGTGAAGCTTTCGAAAATGCGCCGCTGCGCCTCCTGCGGTATACCGACCCCAGTGTCGCGCACGGAGAACTTGAGGCGCACGTCGCCGTCGGTCTCCTCTTGCAGCGACACATGCACGGTGACGCCGCCGCGCTCGGTGAACTTGACCGCGTTTCCCGCCAGATTGATCAGCACCTGGCGCAGATGGTGCGCGTCGCCGCGCAGCGCCGGGGGCACCTCCGGCATGATCGACACCACGAACTCGATGCTCTTGGCCTGCGCCTGCGTCTGCAGGATGCGGCTGGTGCTGTTGACCAGCGCATGCAGATCGAAGTCGGTACGCTCCAGCACCAGCTTGCCGGCCTCGATCTTGGAGAAGTCCAGCACGTCCTCGACCAAGCCGAGCATCACCTGGCTGGAGCCGCGCAAGGTCTGCAGCATGTCGGCCTGCTCGCGCGACAGCGTAGTGTCGCGCATCAGGTCCGACATGCCGATGATGGCGTTCAGCGGTGTACGCATTTCGTGACTGACCACCGAGATGAAGCGCCGCTTCGCCTGGTTGGCGGCCTCGGCGCGTGCCACCGCATCGAACATCCGCGTCACCAGCGACAACACGTAGAAGCTGAGGGCCACAAAGACGATGGTCAGCCCCAGTCCCGCAGTTCTGTGTGTCCGCCAGAAATCGTCCGCCACTAGCACCACCGCAAATCCCGCGACCGACAGAGCCAAGGCGAACAACAGATAGCGCTGGCCGTAGCGGAAGCCGTTGGCCAATGTCACCCAAACAAAGATCAGGAACATGGGCACGCCATGCACGCCAGACTGCGCCATGAAAAAAGTCACCGCACTCAGGTCCACCACGGCGCTTATCAGCCGGCGCGTGACCGACACGCCGGGCTGGATCAGGATGCCGGCGAACAGCAGAACCGCGAACGTCAGAAATGCGAACATCACCGCCAAGTACGTGCGCCCGGTGTCCAGCGTGCCCGTCGACTCGTCCATCGCGCCGGGCAGCAGATAGAAGAACAGCACCACACCGATCACCACCCGCACGATCGCCTGCTCGTGCTCGGTATCCGGACGGGCGGCGAGCCTTGCGCGCAGCGAGTGCACCCAGGCCGGCAGCGGCAGGTTCATGAGCGCAGCGCCTCCGGATCGCGCAATTCGTGCTGGATGCTCGCCACCTCGCCGCGCACGCCGCAGAAGGCATCCACCAGCTGCGGGTCGAAGTGCCGGCCGCGCTGCGCGCCGAGGAACTCGAACGCCTGGTCTTCCGGCCAGGCCTTCTTGTAGGGCCGGCTCGAGGTGAGCGCGTCGTACACGTCGGCCACCGCGACGATGCGGGCGCACAGCGCAATGTGATCGCCCGTCAGCCCGTTGGGATACCCCGAGCCGTCGTACTTCTCATGGTGGCCGAGCGCGATGAGCGAGCCCATGCGCACGTACTTCGAGGCGCTGCCCTTGAGGATCTCGTGGCCGATGAGCGGGTGGCGCCGCATCACCGTGCCCTCGGACGCATCGAGCTTGCCCGACTTGAGCAGGATCTGGTCCGGGATGCCGATCTTGCCGATGTCGTGCAGCGGCGCGGCGAGCTCGATGGTCTCCGCCTCGTCGCGCTCCAGCCCGATGGTGTCGGCGATGAGGCGCGAGTAGCGCGCCATGCGCACCAGGTGGTAGCCCGTTTCCTCGTCGCGAAACTCTCCGGCGCGCGCAAGGCGCATCAGCGTCTCCCGCTCGCGGTCGCGCACTTCGCGCGTCGCCTCGTCGACCATGCCTTCGAGCAGGCGCCGGCGGTCCTCCAGCGCGAGGTGCTGCCGGCGCAGGGTGAGCAGGTTCCTGCAGCGCGCCATGCATTCGCGCGCGTCCACCGGCTTGATGAGGAAGTCCGTGACGCCCGCGTCGAGGGCGTCGTAGCGCACTTTGCGGTCGTCGTGCGCAGTGACCATCATGATCGGCACGTGCTCGTACCCGGGCAGCGCCCGCAGGCGCTTGGCGAGCTCGATGCCGTTCATGTCCGGCATCATGTAGTCGATCAGCACCAGGTCCGCGACGTGGCGCGTCGCCCACACCATCGCATCCACCGGGCGCCCGAAGCCTTCGACCGTGACCCGCTCGTCCAGCGAGCGCACGACCTGCTCGAGGATGGCGCGACCGGTCGACTGGTCGTCGACCACCATCGCCGTGTTGCGCGCCGCCGGCATCATCAGGACCTGCGCCTTCGCCATGTCCTCCCCACCAGGAAATGTGCCGGCAAGACTACCCCCGGGCCTCGTCCATGTCCAGCTAAGCGCCTGAGGGGAAAGCAAGAAAAGGTAACGCCGGGGGCCGCCTGGACGCGCCGTTGGTGCCGGAAGAGAGACTCGAACTCTCATGACCTTGCGATCGGCGGATTTTGAGTCCGCTGCGTCTACCGATTCCGCCATTCCGGCGCGAAAGGGCGTGATTATAGAACCCTATAATCCCCGGCCATGCGCGTCTCGGAGTTCGACTATGCGCTGCCCCCAGAGCTGATTGCGCAGCGCCCCGCACCCGAGCGCACGGCGAGCCGCCTGCTGCACCTCGATGCGGCCAGCGGCCGGCTGCAGGACCTGTCGTTCGCCGACCTGCCTTCGCTGGTGCAGGCCAAGGACACACTGGTGCTGAATGATACGCGTGTGATCAAGGCTCGCCTGGCGGGCCGCAAGGCGAGCGGCGGGAAGATCGAGTTGTTCGTCGAGCGCGTCACGGGCGCGCGCGAGGCGCTGGCCCTCATCCGTTCCAGCCATGCGCCGCGTGCCGGCTCGGAGCTGGTGGTGGGCGATGGGGCCCGTGTCACGGTGCTGGGGCGCGACGCCGAGCTGTACCGGGTGCGCTTCGCGCAGGATGTGCTCTCGGTTCTCGAGCGCTGCGGCGCGGTGCCGCTGCCGCCCTACATCACGCATGCGCCGGAGGCGGCCGACGCCGAGCGCTACCAGACGGTCTATGCCGCCCGTCCGGGCGCCGTCGCCGCGCCCACCGCCGGTCTGCATTTCGACGCCGCCCTGCTCGAGCGCATCGCCGCGCGCGGCGCACGCATCGCGCACGTCACGCTGCACGTGGGCGCCGGCACGTTCCAGCCGGTACGCGTCGAGCAGGTCGAGGCGCACCACATGCACAAGGAGCGCTACGAGGTCCCGCCCGCCGCGCTCGAGGCGATCGCCGGGCGACGCGTGCTGGCCGTCGGCTCCACGTCGCTGCGCGCCCTGGAAGCTGCGACGCTCAGCGGCACGCCCGCCGGGGAAACCGATCTGTTCGTGTATCCGGGATTCAAGTTCCGCACGGTGCAGCGTCTGCTCACCAACTTCCACCTGCCGCGCTCGAGCCTGCTCATGCTGGTGGCCGCCTTTGCCGGCCTGGAGAACATTCACCGGGCCTATGCGCATGCCGTCGAACGCCGCTACCGCTTCTTCTCCTATGGTGATGCCATGCTCATCGAAGGACGAACTTGAAGTTCAAGGTCACGCACCGGGACGGCGCCGCGCGCCGCGGTCGCCTGGAGCTCGCGCATGGCGCGCTGGACACGCCGGCGTTCATGCCGGTGGGCACCTACGGCACCGTGAAAGCCATGTCCCCGGCGGAGCTGCGCGAGGTCGGCGCCCAGATCGTCCTCGGCAATACCTTCCACCTGTGGCTGCGGCCCGGCGTCGACGTCATCGGCAAGCACGGCGGGCTGCACGGCTTCATGGGCTGGGACCGCCCCATCCTTACCGATTCGGGCGGCTTCCAGGTATTCAGCCTCGGCGCATGGCGCAAGATCGCCGAACAAGGCGTGACCTTTGCCTCGCCCATCAACGGTGACCGGCTGCTGCTCACGCCCGAGGAGTCGATGCGCGTGCAGCGCGCCCTGGATTCGGACGTCGCGATGGTGTTCGACGATTGCACCGCCTATCCGGCGAGCGAGAAACAGGCCGAGACGTCGATGCGCCGCAGCCTGCGCTGGGCCGCACGCTCCAAGGAGGCGTTCACCGGCTCTCGCAACGCGCTCTTCGGCATCGTGCAGGGCGGCGTGTACGAATCCTTGCGCGAGGCCTCGCTCGCCGGGCTGACGGCCGTGGGCTTCGACGGCTACGCCATCGGCGGCCTGGCGGTCGGAGAGCCCCAGGACGCGCGCGCGCGCATCCTCGCCCACACGGCGCCGCGGTTGCCCGCCGACCGCCCGCGCTACCTAATGGGCATGGGAACGCCCGAAGACATTGTGGGTGCCGTCGGCGCGGGCATCGACATGTTCGACTGCGTGCTGCCGACGCGCAACGCACGCAACGGGTGGCTCTACACGCGGCACGGCGACGTCAAGATCCGCAATGCGCGCTGGCGCGACGACCCGCGCTCGCTCGACGAATCCTGTGGCTGCTATGCCTGCCGCCATTTCTCGCGCGCCTACCTGCACCACTTGCAGAAGGCCAACGAGATCCTCGGTGCGCGCCTGAACACCGTCCACAACCTGCACTACTACCTCGAGCTGATGCGTGAACTGCGCGCCGGCATCGAGGGCGGCCAGCTGCCGCAGACCGCTGCCCGGCTGCTGGAACAGCGCAGGCTGCTGCTATAATTCGCGCCTTTTCCCAGTGAGTCCGCAGCGATGATTTCCAACGCTTACGCACAGGCCTCCGGCGGCGACCCGGGGTTCGTGGGCATCCTGCCCATCATCCTGATGTTCGTGCTGCTGTACTTTCTCATGATCCGGCCGCAGATGAAGCGCGCCAAGGAGCACAAGCAGATGGTGGAAGCCTTGCAGAAGGGCGACGAGGTGATCACCTCCGGCGGCGTGGTCGGACGCATCAACAAGCTCGGCGACGCCTACGTCAGCCTGGAGATCGCCCCCAGCACTGAGATCAACGTGCAACGGGCGGCGGTGCAGACGCTGCTGCCCAAGGGCACGATCAAGACCCTCCTGTAGCCCGGGCGTGAACCGGTTTCCGGTCTGGGTCTACGCGCTGGTCGGGCTGTGCGTGCTTGCCGGCGCGCTGTTCACGTCCCCGAACTTCTACGGCGAATCGCCGGCGGTCCAGGTCTCCAGCATTCGCGCGTCGACCCGCGTCGACGCCGCCCTGCTGGCGCGCATCGAGGCGGCGCTGAAAACGGCGGACATCCGCCATACGGGGGCCGTATTGGATGAGAGCGGCATCCGGCTTCGATTCCCGGACATCGACACGCAACTCAAGGCCAAGGACGCCATCAGCCAGGAAGTGGCGCCCGATCCCGCCACCGCCGGCTATGTCGTCGCACCCAACCTGCTGTCGGCGTCGCCGTCCTGGATGCGCTCGGTCCACGCGCGACCGATGTACCTGGGCCTCGACTTGCGCGGCGGCGTGCACTTCCTGCTGCAGGTGGACCTGCAGGCCGCGCTGACCAAGCGCCTTGACGCGCTGTCGGGTGCCTTGCGGGCGCAGCTGCGCGACAAGGGCATCCGGCATGGCGGCATCGTGCGCGAGGGCCAGGTGCTCAACTTGCGGTTTCGAGAGGCGGGCGCGCGCGATGCCGCACGCAGCGCCCTGGCGCCCGAGCTCGAGGACCTCGAGTTCCAGGATGCGCAGGACGGTGCGGACTTCCTGCTGCGCGCGCGCCTCAGGCCCGGGGCCGAGAAACGACTGCAGGAGTCGGCGGTCAAGCAGAACATCGTGACGCTCGCCAAACGGGTCAACGAGCTTGGCGTCGCGGAGCCCGTGATCCAGCAGCAGGGCCTGGACCGGATCGTGGTGCAGCTGCCGGGCGTGCAGGACGTAACCCGCGCCAAGGAAATCCTCGGCCGTACCGCCACGCTCGAAGTGCGCCTGGTCGACATGGAGGCGATGGCCTCGGGCAGCACGCTCAACGTGGACATGTTTCCCGAACGGCAACGCGACGGCAAGGTGACGCAGGTGCCGACGCGCAAGCAGGTCGTGATCACGGGCGACCATTTCACCGGCGCGCAGGCCACCTTCGACCAGGACGGGCGGCCCGCGGTGGCCGTCGAGCTCGACCAGACCGGCGGCCGCGTCATGCGCCAGGTGACGCGCGAGCACCTCAAGAAGCTGATGGCGATCGTGCTGTTCGAGAAGGGCCGCGGCGAGGCGATCTCGGTGGCGACGATCCAGGGCGAGTTCGGCAGCCGCTTCCAGATCACGGGGCTGTTCTCGCCGGAGGAGACCACCACGCTGGCCCTGCTGATCCGCGCCGGATCGCTGGCGGCGCCGATGGACATCGTGGAAGAGCGCATCGTCGGGCCGAGCCTGGGGCGCGACAACATCGAAAAAGGCTTCAACGCCACGCGCTGGGGCTTCGTCGCCATCGTCGTCTTCATGTCGGTGTACTACTCGCTGTTCGGCGTGATCTCGTCGGTCGCGCTCGGCGTGAACCTGCTGTTCCTCATCGCTTTGCTCTCGCTCCTGCAGGCGACGCTGACGATGCCCGGCATCGCCGCTATCGCGCTGACCCTCGGCATGGCCATCGACGCCAACGTGCTGATCAATGAGAGGATCCGCGAGGAGTTGCGCGGCGGCGCCACGCCGCAGGCGGCAATCGCCGCCGGCTACCAGCGCGCCTGGGGCACGATTCTCGACTCGAACGTCACCACGCTGATCGCAGGGCTCGCGCTGCTCATCTTCGGCACGGGCCCGGTGCGCGGCTTCGCGGTGGTGCACTGCCTGGGCATCCTCACGTCGATCTTCTCGTCGGTGGTGGTATCGCGGGCCATCGTGAATCTGGTCTACGGCCACCGTCGCAAGGTGCAGCGGCTGATGATCGGCGACACGGCATGGAAGTGAGCTAGCGCATGGAGTTCTTCAAGATCCGCCGAACCATACCGTTCATGCGGTATGCGCTCGTCTTCAACATAATCTCCGTCATCACGTTCCTCCTCGCGGTGTTCTTCCTCGCCACGCGCGGCCTGAATTTCTCCGTCGAATTCACCGGTGGCACGCTGATCGAAGTGAGTTACCAGCAGTCCGCGGACGTGGACCGCGTGCGCCAGACGCTGGAGCGCGCCGGCTACAAGGCCGAAGTGCAGAACTTCGGCTCTTCGCGCGACGTATTGATCCGCATGCACGCCGAGCAGGGCGCCTCCAGCGCCGACGTGTCGCAGAAGGTGCTGGGCGTGCTGCAACAGGACAACGCTGCCGTGGAATTGCGGCGCGTGGAGTTCGTGGGCCCGCAGGTCGGCGAAGAGCTCGCGGAATACGGCGCGCTCGCGCTGCTGGTTACCGCCGTGGGCATCGTCCTTTATCTGTGGATGCGCTTCGAGTGGCGCTTCGGCCTCTCGGCGATTGTCGCCAACCTGCACGACGTGGTCATCATCCTGGGCTGCTTTGCGTTCTTCCAGTGGGAATTCTCGCTGCCGGTGCTGGCCGCGGTGCTGGCGGTGCTCGGCTACTCGGTGAACGAATCGGTCGTGGTGTTCGACCGGGTGCGTGAGATGTTCCGCAAGCTGCGCAAGGCGAGCGTGGCCGAAGTCATCGACACTGCCATCACGGGCACGATATCACGCACCATCATCACGCATGGCAGCACGCAGATCATGGTGACGACGATGCTCATCTTCGGCGGCCCGGCCCTGCACTACTTCGCGCTCGCCCTCACCATCGGCATCCTGTTCGGCATCTATTCCTCGGTTCTCGTCGCCAGCCCGCTGGTCATGTGGCTGGGCGTAAACCGCGCGCAGTTCGTAAGGCCGCCAAAGAAGACCGGCCGCGACGAGCACGACGGCGCAGCGGTCTAGCTAGGCCCGCCGGGCGAGGTCCGCGGCGAACCCGGTGTAGCCGGCGGGCGTGAGGGCAAGCAGGCGCTTCTTGGCCGCGGCCGGGATCGGCAGCGAGCGCACGAATGCCGCGAGCTGCTGCCGGTCGAGGCGCTTGCCCCGGGTCAGCGCCTTCAGCTTTTCGTAGGCATCCGGCACACCATGCTTGCGCATGACCTGCTGCACGGGCTCGGCCAGCACTTCCCAGTTCGACTCCAGGTCTGCCGCCATGCGGGCCGCGTCGACCTCCAGCTTGCCAAGGCCGCGCAGGCAGCTGCCATAGGCGAGCAGCGTGTGGCCCAGGGCAACGCCGGCGTTGCGCAGCGCCGTTGAATCCGACAGATCGCGCTGCCATCGGGACACCGGAAGCTTATCGGCGAGGTGGCGCAGCAACGCATTGGCCACGCCGATGTTGCCCTCGGAATTCTCGAAGTCGATCGGGTTCACCTTGTGCGGCATGGTGGATGAGCCAACCTCGCCCTTCTTCGGCCGCTGCCTGAAGTAGCCGAGGGACACGTAGCCCCAAAGGTCGCGATCGAGATCGAGCAGGATCGCGTTGGCGCGCGCATAGGCATCGAACAGTTCGGCGTACGAATCGTGCGGCTCGATCTGCGTGGTATACGGGTTGAACTCAAGGCCCAGGCGCTCGACGAAGCGCCTGCAGAACGCTTCCCACGCAAACCCGGGGTAGGCTGCGGCGTGCGCGTTGTAATTGCCGACCGCCCCGTTCATCTTGCCGAGCAGGCTCACGCGCTCGATCGCGGCACGTGCGCGCCTGAGGCGGTGCGCGACATTCGCCAGCTCCTTGCCGAGCGTGGTGGGCGAAGCCGGCTGGCCGTGCGTGCGCGAGAGCATTGGCGTGCGGGCGTACCGCCGCGCCATCGCGCGCAGCGCCTCGATCAGCTGATCGAGGCCCGGCAGCATCACGCGATCTCGTGAATGCGCCAACATCAGGGCGTACGCCAGGTTGTTGATGTCTTCGGAGGTGCAGGCGAAGTGGATGAACTCGAGCGAGCGCTGCACTTCGGCATTCTTCGCCAGCCGGCCCTTCAACCAGTACTCGATCGCCTTGACGTCGTGATTGGTCTCGGCCTCGATGTTCTTGATGTGCGAGGCGTCCTTTTCCGTGAAACCCGCCAGCAGCCGGTCCAGGGCCCGCTGCGTGGCGCGCGAATAGGGTTTGAGCTCCCGGATGCGCCGCTCGGCAGCAAGCGACTTGAGCCATTCCAGCTCCACCAGCACACGGTAGCGGATGAGGGCGGCTTCGCTGAAATAGGGCCGCAGCGCGCCCGAGGACTTCTCGTAGCGCCCGTCGAGCGGCGACAGCGCGGCGAGCGGGGAAGGCATGGCCCGTATTATAGAGGGGCATGCTGCACCGTCGATTGCGGACGCTATAGCACGCGCCCGCCAGCCCTGGCGAAGCACTACGACAAGTGGATGCAACGTCCGGCGTTCGCCGACACCGTTCCCGCCGCTCAGGCGATTACCGCTCCCCCCAGGCACACCTGCCCGTCGTAGAGCACGACGGACTGGCCGGGCGTGACAGCCCAGTGCGGTTGCGAGAACTGCACCTCGATGTTCCCGTCCGCCACGCGCGACAGCTGGCACGCGGAGTCGGCTTGGCGATAGCGAGTCTTGGCCGAATGCGGCGTGCCGGCCGTGGGCGCATCGACAACCCAGCTCGCGTCCAGACCCTGCAGCGAGGAGCGCAGCAGCGCGGGGTGATCGTGGCCTTGCACCACCACCAGCTCGTTCGCCGCCAGGCGTTTCCCCGCCACGTACCAGGGCTCGCCCGCGCCCCCGAGGCCGATGCCTTTCCTCTGGCCGATGGTGTAAAAGGCGAGGCCGATGTGCTCGCCCACGCGCCTGCCTTCGGGCGTCACCATCGAACCGGGCGTCTTCGGCAGGTAGTGATTGAGAAATTCCCGGAACGGCCGCTCGCCGATGAAGCAGATGCCGGTCGAGTCCTTCTTCGCGTGGTTGGGCAAGCCCGCTTGCGCGGCGATGCGCCGCACCTCGGCTTTGGCCAGGTGCCCGATCGGGAACAGGACGCGCGCCAGCTGCGCCTGGTTCAGGCGGTGCAGAAAGTAGCTCTGGTCCTTGCCGCCGTCCGCGCCGCGCAGCAATTGCACTTTCCCGTCCGCTGCGCGCAGCTGCGCATAGTGTCCGGTGGCGATGCGCTGCGCGCCGAGCTGCAGGGCGTGGTCGAGGAAGGCCTTGAACTTGATCTCGGCATTGCACAGCACGTCCGGGTTCGGCGTGCGCCCGGCCGCATACTCGGCGAGGAAGCTCGCGAACACGCGCTCGCGGTACTCGGCGGCGAAGTTCACCGCCTCGAGCTCGATGCCGAGGACGTCGGCCACAGCCGCGGCATCGACCAGATCCTGTCGCGTGGAGCAGTACTCGTCGTCGTCGTCGTCCTCCCAGTTCTTCATGAACAGGCCGACCACGTCGTAGCCCGCGCGCTTGAGCAGCAACGCAGACACCGACGAATCCACCCCGCCGGACATCCCGACGACGACTTTTTCAGGCATAGGTCTTGGACAGCACGTCGAGCGGAAAGCTCCTGCCCGCGAGGAAGTCGTCCACGCACCGCTGTACGAGCGGCGAGCGATGCTCGGCGCGGCGCGCGGCAAGTTCGGCCGGCGTCAGCCATAGCGCCGCGATGATCTCTTTGTCGAGCTTCCTCCCCGCCTCCACGGCGTCCACGCGGCCCAGGAACGCAAAGCGCAGGAAGGTAACCGCCTCTTCCTTGTCGTAGCGCCAGCGGTAGATGCCGAGGAGCGCAGTGGGCGTGATCCGGTGCGCTGTCTCTTCAAGCGTTTCGCGCACCACCGCCTGCACCAGCGATTCGCCCGGGTCGAGATGCCCGGCGGGCTGGTTCAACACGCGCCGGCCGTTCGCCTGTTCCTCCACGAACAGGAACTTCCCGCCGCGCTCGATCACCGCCGCGACGGTGACGCTCGGTCGCCAACGGCTCATGCGGCCTTGCGCGTGTTCTTCCGGATAAACTCCGCCATGCGCGCCACGCCCTGCTCGATGGCCTGCTTGGAGGCCGCATAGGAAAAGCGCACGTGCTGGCCTTCGCCCGGCACGCGCGAGCCGAAATGGATGTCGGCGAGCACCGCCACGCCCGCCTCGTGCAGCAGTCGCTTCCTGAACTCTTCCGAATCGGCCGCGCCGATCCGCTGGCAGGCCTCGGTGACGTTCGGCCAGGCGTAGAATGCCCCGCCCGGATTGCGGCAGGTCACGCCCGGCACCTTGTTCAGCAGCCCGACGATCAGGTCGCGCCGCTCGAGGAAGCTCTGGCGCATCATCGCCGCCGCGTCCTGCGGACCGTTGATCGCCTCCACCGCTGCCCACTGCGAGATCTGCGAGGCGCAGGATTCGGTGTTGGTGATCCAGCGCGTGAAGTGCGGCGCGAGCACCGGGTTGGAGGTGAAGCCGATGCGCCAACCGGTCATCGCCCAGGTCTTGGAAGCCCCGTCCGAGACGATGGTGCGCTCGTACATGTCCGGCAGTTGCGCAATCGAAACAAACTCGCCCGCGTAGCACAGGCGCGAATAGATCTCGTCGGCGTAGACCCACACCTGCGGGTGCTTGCGCAGGATTGCCGCGATCGCCTCCAGGTCCTTCCTCGAGAGCATCCCACCCGTGGGGTTGTGCGGGCTGTTGAG